>NZ_DASRBZ010000671.1:0-4525 GCF_035653355.1 Mycobacterium sp.
GTTGACCGTAGTGTGGGCGCCGGTCTTATCGGTCGTCATTTGTTCCACCCTTCGCCGGGCGTAATAAGCGCCGACACCGGCGACAGTACCCGCGCAGGCGACGGCTTACTTGCGAGGCGGACGCAGCACTGTCATGGCCGCCCGTTTGACCGGCTCGGGGATGCGGTCCTGCATCGACAACGCCGCGGCGGCGGCGCGGCTTCGCAGCAGCGTGCCCCGGCCGAACATCCGGTTGAACGGCCCACCGGTCGGCTCGATCTCGATATGCAGCGGCGGGCCGCCTTCGGTGGCGCCGAGCGCATGGGATATGACGATGCGCTGAATCTCGCTGGTGCCTTCGAAAATCGTGTACAGCTTGGCGTCCCGATACCACTTCTCGACCGGATGGTCGGTGATATAGCCCCAGCCGCCCATCGTCTGGATCGCGCGTTCGGTGGCTTTGACGGCGACCTCGCTGGCGGCGAGCTTGGACATCGAACCCTCGCCTCGCTCGAACGAGATCCCGTTGGCCGCCATCCAGGACGCCCGCCAGGTCAGCAGCCGCGCGGCATCGATCTGGGTGGCCAGATCGGCCAGCGGAAACGCAATGCCCTGGTTGTCGATGATCGGCGCGCCGAACGCTTCACGGCGGGTGGCGTAGGCGGTGGCGTATTCGAGCGCGGCGCGCGCGATGCCGATAGCCTGAGCCGCGACCATCGGCCGGGTTTGCTCGAACGTGCCTAACGTCGCCGAGCCGGAATGCCGCCCACCGGCGACCGCTTCCCGGGCCTTCGCCAGCTTGTACTCGAGTTTCTCTTGTCCCCCAAGAAGATTGGCTTCCGGGACCCGGACACCGTCGAACCGCAACTCGGCGGTGTGTGATGCCCGGCAGCCCAACTTGTCGAGCTTGCGCACCAACTGCAGCCCGGGCGTTCCGCCCGGCACGACGAACAAGGCTTGGCCGCGGTGGCCGAGTTCCTCGTCGACGACCGCGTTCACGACATGCACATTGGCGATGCCGCCGTTTCCGATCCACATCTTGTGGCCGTCGATGATCCAATCGCTGCCGTCGCGGTGGGCGCGGGTCCGCAGATTCCGTACGTCGCTCCCGCCTTCCGGCTCAGAGATCGCCAGCGCCGCGAGCTTGAGGTCGCCCGGTGTCCCGAAACATTCTGGCGCCCAATGCAGCATCTGCTCCGGTGAGGCGGCCTGCCCGATCGCCGACAGCGCCAACGCGGGCATCACTATGGCCAAACCTATTCCCGCGCAGCCCCAGAACAGCTCCTCCATGAACATCGGCAACGACAGCCCTGTCGGGTCACCGATCAAGTCCCGGTAAAACAGCGGACTATAGAAACCGCGATGAGCCGCCTCTTCCAACACCGGCCATGGAAACTCCTGGCGCTGGTCGTAATCGAGGGCGACGGGGCGGATCACCGACTCAGCGAAATCATGAGTGCGCCGCGCCAAATCACGTTGCGCAGCTGTCGGCGTTAAGTCGAAGGTCATCGATGCGTCCCTGCGTTGACTGGCGGTGCCGCCTGGTCGGCCGGTTCAGCGTAACCGCTGCCTTCGACCGCAGGGATGTGTCGGCTGGTTCGGACCCGGTTATGCGGCCGACCGAGGCCCGACCTGAGCCGCCGGCAGGTGAAACACAGTGACCGGCCCCGAAACAGCGTCGTGCTGGCGCCGGGCGAGCAGCGCGGCGTTATCCGGCAGCTGCCGGGAATTGATCTCGCCAGCAGCAATGCGGCGCAGGAGGTCGTGAGCGCGCGCCAGCTGCTCACGCTTGCGGTACTGCCCGCCGGGTAGTTTGACCCCAGCCCACACGCCGTACTCTTCCCGATGCTCGACGGCGTACCGGGCACACAGCCGCTGCTGGGCCAAGGGGCACTTGCGCAAGCACAAGAGCCGCGCCTCTGTGGAGGACTGCTCGTAGGCACGCGCCTTGGCGGCGCCGTCTCCACCGTCGTCATCGTTGTAGCCGAACCACAGGTCTGGGTTCGTGGAGCAGGGATACCCCATGTGTCCGTCTCCTTCTCGCTCCTCGTCACGCAAAACGTAGACGGAAGCGTATATCTGTTTCGGACCGCCTGCAAGTGAAACGTGACAAAATCGTATATCAGACTGGGCGGGCAGCGGCTGTGTACTATCCGGATATGGCCGGAGCGCTACGGTGAGCCGCGAATCGGCGGGCGCGACCGTCCGGGCATTACGCGAGTCGCGCGACTGGTCACTAGCGGATTTCGCGGCCGCGACAGGCGTCAGCATCATGGGGCTGAGCTATCTGGAGCGAGGCGCCCGTAAGCCGCACAAGAGCACAGTTCAAAAAGTCGAAAACGCCCTTGGCCTGCCACCGGGCACCTACGCGCGACTGGTCGTGGCGGCCGATCCCGAAGCGGAACTCGCCCGCCTGACGGCGGCTGATTCGACGCCGGAGATGCCGGAGCGTCAGACCGGAGCCGTCGTCGTGGCTCGTCATGACAACACCGAAGTGCTGGAAGGTCACGCTGAGGCACAGCTCGAGATGCTCAATTGGCTGATCGACCGACTACCGGCGACGACATCAGACGAATATGAGACGTATATTCTTTCTGTGATCGAACGGTGTGTGAAGTTCGAGATGCTGGCGGCCCGGTCCTGGCGCGCGGCGGTACACGCCCGCTCGGAGTCGGCGGGCCGGCTGATGCAACATCTGCAGGCGCTCGAGGCGACACGCAGCTCGCTGCTCAGCCGGATACCTACCAGCTTGAGTGCCCGGTTCGATCGGGCATGTGCGCGGTCGCCGCTGCCTGACGCGGTTATCGCTGCGCTGGTTGGTGTGACGTGCGAGGAGATGTGGGACATCCGCAATCAGGGGGTTATTTCGCCGGCTGCGCTCCCCCGCGTACGGGCGTTCGCCGACGCATTCGAGCCGGTCGGCGACAGTGGGACAGGCCCGGAGAGGTGGCATGCCAGTGAGCACCAGTGAACTGGAGGTGTTGAGCCGCGCCCATCAACTGTTCACGGGTTCGGCTCGGCCAGCGACCCTCAACGACGCGCCGTATAACGGATTGTTCGATTCCGTCGCCGTACTGAACAGCGGTCAGGGGCACGACCGGTATCGGCTCGCGCTGCACACCAGCCGAGAGGTGCTGCGCTCGGCTGGCCAAACCGATGCAGAGATCGCCGCCGTCATCGCCGGCGCTCACCAGGATCATGCCCTGGCCCGCGAGCAGACGAAGGGGGTCCTCGACGAAGCGCGCGCCGATGCCTCGGCGACACCACTGACGCCGATGGCCCAAAGGGAGGCGTTGCGCCGTCGGGTGGCCCGCCTGCGCGCGCAACGCGCCCATGTGATGTCAGCTCGCGGGCAGGCACTTCGACGCGCGGCGGCGCTGCGAGCCCTGCGATACCTGGCACTGCACCGACGCGCGCGGAAGTCGGGTGCACTGCGCTTGCCGCCGCCCAGCAGCCGTGCCGGAATCGCCGTGCGCGCAGCGCTGTCGCGGCTGGGCCGACCCTACGTCTGGGGAGCAACCGGTCCGGATCGATTCGATTGCTCGGGGCTGGTCCAATGGGCCTACGCACAGGCGGGAATCCACTTGGACCGCACCACTTATCAACAGATCCACGATGGGATTCCGGTAGCACGCTCACAAGTACGACCCGGTGACCTGGTCTTCCCGCATGCCGGACACGTCCAAATGGCCATCGGCAACAATCTGGTTGTGGAAGCACCCTATTCCGGTGCCACAGTTCGGATCAGCCCGCTGGGCGCCAATGTTGCTATCCGACGCCCACTTTTGTAGTGCCTCGTTCGAATGTCGCTGAAAACCGGGTTTTGATGGGTAGGTTCACCTCATGGCAGACCAAGCAGGACTGTCGATGACTGCGATCCAGGCCAAGCAAGCTGCGTTAGCCACGCAATACGCCACGGTGAGCGATGCGGATCAGGTCCTGATAGAGGCGCTTGCCAGTGCCCATGCCGCGACGGTCGAGGGTGTCGCCCGACTCGACGTGATCGCGGAGGAGATCGAGCGCGCTGTCCAAAATCAGGCTGCACTCGGGCTCGATACACCGCTCGGCGCGCGTGAATTCCAGAAATTTCTGATCGCCAAGCAGCGCGAAATCTGCGCTGTCGTTGCTCAGGCCAAAGAAGTCGCCGCCGCGAAAAAGGCTGCACTGGAGGCATTACCGGCCAACTACACCGTCGCCCAGGACCAGCGTTAGTCGCAGATAGAACATTTGCTCAGGGACGAGCCGAAGTGAATTGTCTCCGGGTAACGGCCTCGGTACTGTCCCCGCCATGGCGGGGCCGCAGGATCGTTCGCAGCAAAGCGCTTCGGCCATGCCGCCGACAGCGGCGCCGCTAGCGTCCGATCTCCAGCATGGCGGTGCAGCGGCGGATGCGATCAGAGATGCTGAACTTGCTCTGGCGCAACAAGGTTCAGCAACCGCCCAGCTGGATCTGCAAGTGGTCTCCGCAATTCTGAACGCTCACCGGACAACGCTGGACGGGAGCGACGCGTTGACCGCATTACAGCGCGACGTCGAGGCCGCGGTG
>NZ_DASRBZ010000672.1:0-3126 GCF_035653355.1 Mycobacterium sp.
TGCCGCCGCCACACCCGACGGCAAATGTCCACCACTTCACGGGTGCGGCCCAGGGGCGCGTCGAATTCGACGCCGTGAAACCCCTCGATCACTTGCGGTCCAGAGGTGCCGAGACCCAGGTGGAATCGGCCGTCGGACACGTAGTCCAGACCCGCGGCGGTCATGGCCAGCAGCGTCGGAGTGCGGGTGTAGATGGGCAATATTCCGGAGCCCAGCGTGATGGTGCTGGTTTTCGCCGCGAGATAGCCGAGCTGGCTGACTGCGTCGTAGGAGTACGCCTCCGCCACAAGCGCGATGTCGACACCGACCTTTTCCAGTTCGACGACGTGGTCGGCCGCTTCCTTGAAGCCGCCGGAGTAGTTCAGAGTGATCCCGAGGCGCATCATGACTTTGTAGCACCCGTCCGGTTGATCGGTTCCCTCACGGCTTGAGCAGCGCGACGATCTTCTCTTCGGGGCTCACGGATGCTGCTTCCGGCGGCACAGCTTGGGTCCTGGGCAGCTGCACGTCGCGATCGGCGAATTCTCGATACTTCTTGTCGCCGCCAAGCACATACAGCAGATAGCCGGTCAGCAGCGCCCGAATCGCCTTCTGCGTCTTGCGGTGTGGGCCGCCAAGTCCGAACGCCGTCGCCAGGCTGCGTCCCTCGACCAGTCCGCGCGGCTTGGCTTTGCTGACCACCCGCAAGGTGGCGCCGGCCCAGGCTTGGGAAAGCGTAATAGCGTTGGATTGCAACGTCTTCTCATCGCCCGGCGCGGCGAAAACCACGCCGGGCACTTTCAACGTCGCCGCCGGCTCCTCGGCCGGCGGTTTGGTGACGGTGGGGAAGATGGCAGCAACCGCCTTCGGCTTGTCCGGCATGCCGGCTGCCGCGAATACCGCTGCGGCGCCGCCGAAGCCGTGGCCGACCAGCCCCAGCTTGGTGGGATGCACGCTGATCTCGCCGCGGCCGAGTCGCACCCCGGCGGCGATGTCGAGCGCGGTGCCGACGTCGAACGCCAGGTTCAGCACCGAGGGAGCTAATCCCCGCTCGGTGTCGGGAGCGGCAGCGACGATGCCCCAGGACGCCAGATGCTCCAGTAGGCCGGAGTAGCGGTGAACACCGGTCAGCCAGTCATGGCCGAACGCAATTCCGGGTAGGTTCAGTCCCGACTGGGGGGTGTACACGACGCCCGGCAAACCAGCAAAAGCGAGGTCACCACGCAAAACGCGGTGCGGGCCACGACGAGTGAGGGCGGCGAGCAGTTTGCGCGTACGGGCCACGCGTTGACGGTAGCGCACCGGAGATACCCGCTGGATTACAGCGGGTAGAGCTCTGGGAGATTGACGACGATTGGCTCCTGTGTGCTGCGGGCGATGACGACCACAGCCGGCTCGTCCAGGCTGGGGTTCTCCTCTCGGTGGGGCAGATACGGCGGGATGAACACGTAGTCGCCGGGACTGGTCGACACCCGGACTTCTCGTGTGCCGTCGTGGAAGACGAAGTCGGGGTGGCCGCTGCGCACGAATATCGCTGTCTCGGATTCGCCGTGGTGATGGTTGGCCGAGGCCACCTGCGCGCCGACGTGTGTCTCGCCCATCCACAGCTTCTCGGACCCGACCGCGCGCCCGCTGATCGCGGCAAAGCGGTGCATGCCCTCGCTTTGCGGGGTGTCGTCATCGAGTTCCGACGACCGCACATGGCGCACGCGATTACGAGTGGACCGGTCGCTCGGGTGCAGGTCGGGATGAAACCCGTCGTGTGGCATTGCTTTCTCCTCGCGGTTGTCAGCATCTCTTAGGTTTGCATTGGAGTTCGACCGGGAAGAACTGTCATATGAAAAATTCGACATGTATCGCCGCATCAGCAGTGGCCCTTGCCGCCGGCCTGGGCTTGGCCGGTTTCGGGGTGGCTGGAGTCGCCGAAGCCCAACCCGGACCGTTCCCGGATTATCACTGGTGCCCGGGTCAATACTGGGATCCCGGCTGGGGTAACAACTGGGACTGGGGCCGTTGCCACGATGACTGGTATTACGACGGCGACCCGCACGACGCGGGCCATTGGCACGGGCAAGGACCGTGGCAGCCGGACAACTGGCAGCCTAACGGCGGTCCCGGCCCAGGTCCCGTGGGTCCCGGCGGGCAGCCCAACGGCGGTCCTGGCCCCGGTCCTTGGGTGCCCAATGGTGGACCGGGTGGGCCAGGCGGCCCCGGCGGACCCGGAGGCGGCCCCGGCGGGCACTGACCTGCCGCAGCCGGCACGGCCCCTTTGCGCAGGCTAGTCGGCCGCCTCAGGCGTGCGATAACGGCGCAGATGCCATGGCAGTTGGTTGCCGCGCCGGCCGTCGCGATGGACTAGTGCAGCCGTTCTTGGGGGGCGGCTGCACTACCCTCGCTAGTCGTTCGACGACTTCACGTGGCGCCCGCTAGCCGGGCCGTTCTTGCCGTCGCCACGACGTGACCGTGGCTCGAGTGCCTAACCTGCCGGCGTCAACCGCATCATTCGGATGGTCCGAACACCCTCGGTCCGCGCGGCGTAGTTGGCGTAGCCCGGGTAAAGATTGGCGGCGAGCGCGAACAGCCGGTCGCGCTCCTCGCCGGTTACCTCCTGCGCGATGAAACGGCCGCCGCGGTCGCCGATGTGCAATTCGCATTCTGGGTGGGCGAGCAGGTTGTGGAGCCAACCCGGATGCCGCTGGCCGCCGTAGTTGGAAGCCGTCAGGATCACCGAGTCCCCATCAGTGAAATAGGCCAGGGGAGTTTCGCGCCGCTGGCCGCTGCGTGCGCCCGTCGATGTCAAGACGACCATCGGAAGCGCGCCTGCCCCAAGGTTGACGTGGCCGCGTGTTGCCCGCATGATCGCCGCGTCCAGCGGGGCTGCGATCGTCCGGTGCACGGCTGCCCCGGGCCTGGTAGCGACCAGCGACAACAGTGCGCGCTTCCATGCCGCGGGGCGTGCGCGCGGGTCCGCGCGGGGAATCCCATTAATGGTGTCGTCAACCATGACCGGCCGATCGTATCCGCTGCACAACGCGCGTCCGCCGCTTTCCGCATCGCCCGCTCACGCCCACTTTTGGCTGAGGTTTGCACCGGCATCATTTTGGTCATCAACCCTCGGTGGGGCACCAACTGGGTCCGCGACCGCTG
>NZ_DASRBZ010000673.1:0-19719 GCF_035653355.1 Mycobacterium sp.
ACCACCGGCTTGGGATACGACAACAGCCGGTGGGCCAACTCGAAGCCGCCCTTGAGCATGTCGAGCGCCGGCTGTACCTGCCCAGACGTCAAGATCTTCAGGTCGAACCCGCCGCTGAACACCCGATCGTTGCCGGTGATCACCACGGCGCCGACGTCGTCGCGGTCGGCGTTATCGAGCGCCTCGTTGAGCGCCTGCTGCATCGCCGGGCCCAGCGCATTGACCTTGCCGTCGTCCATCTTGATGACCGCGATGGGCTCGTCGTAGTGATAGCTGACCGGGCTGCTCATGCATGGCTCCTTCGATACCGACAGCCCGTCGATTGAACCAGATGCGGCCCGTCGAGCGTCAGACCCGCTGGCCGTGGTGCTTGCCCAATTCCTTTTCCGCCTCGCCCCAGCGCAAGCTGACGTCGGTGGGCTCCTCGAGCTGTCGGGTGCGCCACCGGTCCTGGGTCTCGCGCGCCGCGCGGTTGATGCGCTCGATCTCGCTGCGGAAGACGTCGGGGCGGGTTTCCTTGCTCGCGTAATGGAAGTAGGTCAGCAGGCCGCGCAGCAGCTCCAGCTTCTGCTTTTCCCGCTTGGCCAGGTCATGCGTGGTCATCAACTCGATGCGCTGCACCGGCGGCAGGGCATCCCAGTCCAGCACCACATTGGTTTCCAGCGGTTGGCGCGGGCGCCGCCAAAACCTCCAGCCGCGCGGCTGATCGGGGCGGTCGTAGTAGGTCACCGTGCCCGAAAAGCGCGACTCGATCGCGTCGCCCAGCTCTGCGCGGTCCAGCGCGGAGTCCCACACCATCCGCCATTCTTGGCCGGGCGCAAGCATCGGCAGTTCGCTGGGCAGCTGCAGCTCGGCGACGTCGGCGTAGCCGTCGTGGGCGTTCTCGTATTCGGCGACGGTCGGCGGGTTGGTGAAGGAAAACCGGATGTCGTAGGCCGCGGTCTTACCGAAGTTGCGCACCACGAGCTCGATCACATGCCAGTCGGCGGCATGCGGCTCCATGAACATCGCGACGTGCGGACGGGTCTGCTCTGCGGTCAACCGATTGCGGCGCTGGATCAGGCGGTTGATGTAGACGAGCGCGACCACACCGAGCACCAACGCGGCCCATGCGGCCCACGCCAACCAGGTGCCCCAGCCGGCGTTGATGACGTCGTGCCAGCGGTCCTGGATCCATCCCGTCGAATCCACCCTCCGCTTATACCACAGCAGGGGCTAACCCGCTGACGTGGCCGTAAGGGCTCCACGGGTGCGTTGCAGCAGGTAAATCCGGTGGACCTAGCCGCCCATCAGCATTCGCCACTGCTCCAAATTCGAGGCGCGGTAGACGTAGTTGGAGCGTTTGACCTCCGACAGCGACGCGCTCGGTTCGGCCGAATACCAATGCCCGGGAAACACCGTCGGATCGCCGGAAAGCTTGGCCAGTTGCTGCAGGCTGCGATACATCTCGTCGGAATCGCCGCCGGGAAAATCGGTGCGCCCGCAGCCTTCCAGGAACAAGGTGTCGCCGGCGACCAGCCGGCCGTCGAGCAGGAAGCACTGGCTGCCCGGCGTGTGGCCGGGGGTATGCAACAGCTCGATCTCGATGTCGCCGACCTGCACCTTGTCGCCGTGGAAGTGCTCGGTCAGGTCGTTCATGCTGATCCCGGTGACACGCGAAACCCACAGCGCCTCATGGGTATTGACGTGCACCGGCACGCTGGTGCGTTCCAGCAGCTCGGCCAGCCCCTTGAGCTGGAAGCCCATCATCGTGCCGCCGACATGGTCGGGGTGGTGGTGGGTGACCAGCACACCCGACAGGTGCATGCCGTCGGCCTCGAGCGCGTCGACTAGGTCCCCGGCGGCGTAGGCCGGGTCGACCACCAGGCAGTCGCCGCTCTGGCGGTCGCCGATCAGGTAGGCGAAGTTGCGCATCTGCATCGCGAACATGTCACCGCGCGCGAAATCGCGGCCGGAAAGCAGTTGGCGAAAATACAGCCGGTCCGTATCTGGCACATCTTCAAGACTATGACCGGCCCGATATCGAAAGCAGCCGGCCCGCTGGTTTGCCGGGCTTAACTGGTTGGGCGCCTAGCTAAGTGGGTATCTTTTGGGCATGGCGCTTCGGAAGTACGAGATCCAGATTGATGAGGACCTCCTCAACGAGGCAATACGCCGATACCACGTGCACGGGCCGCGGGAAGCCGTCCACCTTGCGTTGCGGACTCTCGTCCGCGGAACGGACGAGGAAGATCTTTCGCTGGAAGAGGAAGACCCCTTCGGTCTGGGTGCCCTGCACCCGCAGCGATCCGGCGACAACTGATGACCTTCGGGGTGGCTTCCTGAAGTCGTCCGATCGGCGCCGGCCGATGGTTTGGCCGCGCTGCGGGGCAGGCTGTACCCTCTTTTAGGCCCGCAGCACGGTTCGGGCCCGGCGCCCCCTTAGCTCAGTCGGCAGAGCGTTTCCATGGTAAGGAAAAGGTCAACGGTTCGATTCCGTTAGGGGGCTCGGCGGACGCCGAGCAGGCTGGCGGCCAAAAATGAAGGCAATGTAGCCCTGGGGCGATGTAGCTCAGTCGGTTAGAGCGAACGACTCATAATCGTTAGGTCGCCGGTTCGAGTCCGGCCATCGCTACAAGACAACAACGGACCTGTGAAAGAGATACGACGTGGCCTCCAGCACCGACATCCGGCCGAAGATCACTTTGGCGTGCGAGGTGTGCAAGCACCGCAACTACATCACCAAGAAGAACCGGCGCAACGACCCCGACCGGATGGAGTTGAAGAAGTTCTGCCCGAACTGCGGAAAGCACCAGCCGCACCGCGAGACGCGGTAACGGCAACCCTCAAGCAGTTGCTCCGATCGAGCAGGTAGGTTCTAGAGCCGTGTCTTTGGGCGCACAGATCGTCGGGATGCATTTCCGCTACCCCGACCATTACGAGGTGGAGCGGGAAAAAATCCGCGAGTACGCAGCAGCCGTCAAACACGACGACCCCGCGTTCTTCGAGGAAAAGGCTGCCGCTGAACTCGGTTATGACGGGTTGCCCGCGCCGCTGACGTTCATTTCGGTGTTCGGCTACCAAGCCCAATCGGCGTTCTTCGAGTACGCGAACATCGCCATTCACGACGCCCAGATCGTCCAAGTTGACCAAGTGGTGAAGTATCTGAAGCCGATCAAGGCGGGCGACAAGCTGCATTGCGATGTGTACGTCGACTCGGTGCGCAAGGCGCACGGCACCGACATCATCGTCACCAAGAACGTCTGCACCAACGACGCGGGGGAGATTGTGATGGAGACCTACACGACCTTGGCGGGTCGTGCCGATGGAGAAGGAAAAGAGGGCTTTTCTGATGGCGCTGCGTGAGTTCAGCTCGGTGAAGGTGGGTGATCAGCTTCCGGAGAAGGTGTATGCGCTGACTCGCCAGGATCTCGTGAACTATGCCGGAGTCTCCGGCGACCTGAACCCGATCCACTGGGACGACGAAATCGCCAAACATGTGGGTCTGGACACCGCGATTGCGCACGGCATGCTGACCATGGGCATCGGCGGCGGCTATGTCACGTCCTGGGTCGGCGACCCGGGTGCGGTGACCGAGTACAACGTGCGCTTCACCGCGGTGGTGCCGGTGCCCAACGACGGCAAGGGCGCTGAGCTCGTGTTCAACGGCCGGGTGAAGTCGGTCGACCCCGAGAGCAAGTCGGTGACGATCGCGTTGACCGCCACCACTGGCGGCAAAAAAATCTTCGGCCGGGCCATCGCGTCGGCAAAGTTGGCGTAGCCGTGAGCGCCATCAAAACCGACATCCGAGGGATGGTCTGGCGGTATCCGGACTATTTCGTGGTGGGCCGCGAGCAAATCCGCGCCTTCGCCAACTCCATCAAATGCGACGACCCCGCCAGCTACGACGAGGACGCGGCCGCCGAACTCGGCTACGACAACATTGTCGCGCCGCTGACCTTTGCGTCGATCTTCGCCAAACTTGTCCAGAACGACTTTTTCAGGCATGTCGACACCGGCTACGAGACCATGCAGATCGTGCAGGTCGACCAGAAGTTCGTCTACCACAAGCCGATCAAGGCCGGCGACAAGTTGTGGGCGCGCATGGACATCCATTCGGTGGACGAGCGGTTCGGCGCCGACATCGTCGTCACCAGGAACCTGTGCACCAACGACGACGGCGAACTGGTTCTGGAGGCCTACACGACGCTGATGGGCCAGCAGGGTGAGGGCTCGGCCATGATCAGGTGGGACAGGGAAACCGGCCAGGTCGTCCGGATTGCGTGATTGGTACCTGAGAGCTGCTGCGATGTACACTCACACCTCGGGGTTTGCCCATCACCAGCGCGCTGTCCGGTCCTAAAACGGGTGGCGCGCGTGTCATGCGCGCCGACGACGATGCTTAAGCGAAGCGATGCTGAGGAGTGGCGCTGATGTAAGGCCCCGCAGCAGCGCAGGTTGGCCGGCCAACCGCGAAGGGGCGTAGCTCAACTGGCAGAGCAGCGGTCTCCAAAACCGCAGGTTGCAGGTTCAAGTCCTGTCGCCCCTGCTGGATCCGTGTCATGGTGGACACTGGAGGGTGTCCATGGGGCAGACCGACGAGGCGAACAAAGGAGCAGGCGGTGAGCGACGAGCGCGTCGATGCCGACGCCGGCACCGACACTGAGGAAGGGCGCGGCGGCCGGACGGCCGTGGTGACGCGGCCACAGCGGCCCACCGGCAAGCGGTCGCGGGGACGCGCGGAGGCTTCCGAGGCTGTCGAGCTCGGCAAGGACGGCGCCGACACCAAGGTCAAGACCGCCAAGAAGGCGGCCGGCCCGTCGCGCAACCCGTTCGCGTTCGTGTTCACCTACCTCAAGCAGGTCGTTGCCGAGCTGCGCAAGGTGATCTGGCCGAACCGCAAGCAGATGATGACCTACACATCGGTGGTGCTGGCCTTTCTGGCGTTCATGGTGGCGCTGATCGGCCTGGCGGACTTCGGACTGGCCAAGCTGGTTCTGCTGGTGTTCGGCTAGGGCCGGCTAGTGCCGCAGAAAGTTATAGAGAGGACTGAAGAACCGTGACTACCTTCGACGGCGATATGCCCTCGGGTGAAGCGGTCGACCTGCAAACAGTCAAGACGGACGTCGAACCCGACGCCGTCTCTGACGACGTAGGCGAAACCGAGCCGGACGTGGCCGAGCCACATGCCGGTGAGCCTGTTGCCGATGAGGCCGCTGCTGGTGAGCCTGGTGCAGCCGAAGCCGAGGGCGGCGAGCCGGCCGAGGAGCTCGACCCTGCCGAAGCGCTCAAGGCGGAGCTGCGCAGCAAGCCGGGCCAGTGGTATGTCATCCACTCCTACGCGGGCTACGAGAACAAGGTGAAAGCCAACCTCGAGACCCGCGTGCAAAACCTCGACGTCGGCGACTACATCTTTCAGGTGGAGGTGCCCACCGAGGAGGTCACCGAGATCAAGAACGGCCAGCGCAAGCAGGTCAACCGCAAGGTGTTACCGGGCTACATCCTGGTGCGCATGGATTTGACCGACGACTCGTGGTCCGCGGTGCGCAACACACCAGGCGTGACCGGGTTCGTCGGCGCGACCTCGCGGCCCTCGCCGCTTTCGCTCGACGACGTCGTGAAATTCCTGCTGCCGCAGAAGGCGGCGAAGAAGCCGGCCAAGGGCGCCGCGAGCACGGCCGCCGCGGCCAGCGAGGGCGGGCTGGAACGTCCGGTCATCGAGGTCGACTACGAGGTCGGAGAGTCCGTCACCGTGATGGACGGGCCGTTTGCCACGCTGCCCGCCACGATCAGCGAGGTCAACGCCGAACAGCAGAAACTCAAGGTGCTGGTGTCCATCTTCGGCCGCGAGACACCGGTGGAACTGACCTTTACCCAGGTCTCCAAGATCTAGCCGCCGTACAGCCGGCAACTAGCCCAGGAAGGAACACATGGCCCCGAAGAAGAAGGTCGTCGGGCTGATCAAACTGCAGATCGAGGCGGGGCAGGCCAACCCTGCGCCGCCGGTTGGCCCTGCGCTCGGCCAGCACGGCGTCAACATCATGGAGTTCTGCAAGGCCTACAACGCTGCGACCGAAAACCAGCGCGGCAACGTCATCCCGGTGGAGATCACCGTCTATGAAGACCGCAGCTTCACGTTTGCGCTCAAGACGCCGCCGGCTGGCAAGCTCTTGCTCAAGGCGGCCGGTGTGCAGAAGGGCTCCGCGGAGCCGCATCGCAACAAGGTGGCCAAGGTCAGCTGGGACCAGGTCCGCGAGATCGCCGAGACGAAGAAGGCCGATCTCAACGCCAACGACATCGACGCGGCCGCCAAGATCATCGCCGGCACCGCCCGGTCGATGGGTATCACCGTCGAATAGTCTGCAAGCCGTGGGAGGGCCAGCTTCGGCCCGCATCGTGACCACAACCATTGAACGGATGGATATCGAATGAGCAAGAAAAGCAAGGCATATCGCGAGGCCGCCGAAAAGGTGGACCGGACCCGGGTCTACACCCCGCTGGAAGCGGCCAAGTTGGCCAAGGAAACGTCGTCGAAGAAACAAGACGCGACGGTCGAGGTGGCCATCCGGCTTGGGGTGGACCCGCGCAAGGCAGACCAGATGGTCCGCGGCACCGTCAACCTGCCGCACGGCACCGGTAAGACCGCGCGTGTCGCGGTGTTCGCCGTGGGGGAGAAGGCCGCCGAGGCGGAGGCGGCCGGCGCGGACGTGGTCGGCAGCGACGACCTGATCGAGAAAATCCAGGGCGGGTTCTTGGACTTCGACGCCGCGATCGCCACACCCGACCAGATGGCCAAGGTTGGGCGTATCGCTCGCATCCTGGGTCCGCGCGGCCTGATGCCCAACCCGAAGACCGGCACCGTCACCAACGACGTCGCCAAGGCTGTGTCCGACATCAAGGGCGGCAAGATCAATTTCCGGGTCGACAAGCAGGCCAACCTGCACATGATCATCGGCAAGGCCTCGTTCGACGAGAAGCGGCTGGCCGAGAACTACGGCGCCGCGATCGACGAGGTGTTGCGGGCCAAGCCGTCGACGTCGAAGGGCCGCTACCTGAAGAAGGTGACCATGTCGACGACGATGGGCCCGGGCATTCCGGTCGACCCGACCGTCACCCGCAACTTCGCGGAGGTGTAGGCCGAGGCGCCTGGGGGCGCCGTGGGCCGGAACCGACCATTGAGCCCGGAGGTGTAGGCCGAGGCGCCTGGGGGCGCCGTGGGCCGGAACCGACCATCGAGCCCGCAGGTGTAGGCCGAGGCGCCTGAGGGCGCCGTTCGCCGAGTGGCCAATTATTGCACGCTTTTTCGCGAAAACCGTGTCATAACTGGCCGTTCGGCAGCTAAAGGCATTCGGCGATCCGCCGCTGCAAGAACGCGCGCGCTGGCTCGGATCCATTGGCTTCCAATGCTTTTCGGTACCAGCTGAGCGCTTCCCCCGGCCGGCCCGCCCGGCGCAGCAGATCCGCGCGGATCGACGGCACCATCCGGGCCACCCGCGGATCGCCCGCCACCTCCTCCAGCGCGACCAGACCAGCTTCCGGCCCGTCCCGCAACCCGACCGCCAAGGCGCGGTTGGCCCGTACCACGGGCGAGTCGCTCACCTGCAGCAGCCTGTCGTAAGCCGCACAAATCGCCCGCCAGTCGGTCTCTTCCCACGACGGCGCCGTCGCGTGCACGGCGGCGATCACCGCCTGGGGTAGATACGGACCGGTTGACCCTTCGGCCAGCCGCAGCCTATCCAGGCCGCGGGCAATCCGGGCCCGATCCCACCGGCTCCGATCCTGCTCCTCCAGCGGCACCAACGCCCCGTTAGCGTCCACTCGGGTCGTTCGCCGCGAATCATGAAGTAACACAAGGGCAGCCAGCGCTTGCGCGTCGCGTTCGGCAGGCATCAGCGCGCACAGCTCGCCTGCCAGCCGGACACCCTCGTCGCAGAGTTCGTCTCGGATCGCCGAGGGCCCCGCTGTCGACCAGTAGCCCTCGGTGAAAACCGAGTAGATACAGCTGAGCACATGCGGCGTCCGCTCAGGCAGCAACTCAGCCGGCGGCACCCGCAGCGGGATGTTGGCATGCCGAATCTTGTTCTTGGCGCGGGTGATTCGCTGACCCACGGCGGCCTCGGTCTGCAGCAGCGCGCGGGCGATCTCGGTGACGGTCAGGCCGGACACCAGCCGCAGCGTCAGCGCCAGCTGCGAGGCCCGGTCCAGGGCCGGATGCGCGCAGGTGAACATCATCCGCAGCTCGTCGTCACGCACCGGATGCGGGTCGGTGTGCTCAGTGCGCGCCCGGATCTCGTCCACCACCGCTGCCAATTCCTTTCCGGGGCGCACCGATTCACGGCGCAGCCGGTCGCGGGCGCGGTTGCGGGCAACCGTCACCAGCCAGCCGCCGGGATGTTCGGGAACACCGTCGCGCGGCCATGCCCGCAGCGCCTCGGCGCAGGCTTCCTGGACAGCGTCTTCGGCAACAGTGAGATCGCCGGACCAGCGGGCGAGCGTGGCCACGGCCGGACCCCATTCGCGCCGAAAGACGCTGTCCAGGTCAGCCATTCGCGCGGCTAAAGGCCAGAGACTCCGGCAAGCTGGCGCAGCTCGACCGTCGTCGCGGGGATTTGCGACGCGAGCTTGACGGCCTCGTCACGGTCGGTGGCGGACAGCAGGTAGAAGCCGGTGGCGATCTCGGCGCTTTCCGGGTACGGCCCGTCGGTCAACAGCACCTCGCCGTCCCGGACACGCACCGTCGTCGCCGTCGCCGGCTCATGCAGGGCGGCGCCGCCGACGATATGATCTCCAGCCGCAGTGGCGAATTCACCGTGCCGCGCCGCTTCCGCCTGCCACTCCGGTGTGCCGGGGACGTTGGCAGATGCGGGTGGCTCGAGCAGCAGCGCCAGCCACTGCCCACCGCTGGCGCGTGACCACTCGGGATCGAAAGTGTGGTACGTCGGTCGAACTTCGACCGCGCCGTACTGGGCGACCGGGACGTCGCGCGCGAACGCCAAGGCGTCGTCGAGGTTTTCGGCCTCGAACACGTAGTAGCCGCAGGCCACCTCGGCGGACTCGGCGAACGGGCCGTCGGTGACCACGGGTGCGTCCGGGCCACCCGTGATCTGCGCGCCCGTCGCTTGCGGCAACAGCGCATCGCCGGCCCGGATTGCCGACCTGACTTTGGCGTGGAAGCTCTCGAATGCCGTCATCACGGAGCCCCGCTCCTCCGGCGTGAGGTAGTCCTCCTGGCTGATCAACAGTGCGAAGTACTGCATGTGTCGTCACCTCCGGTAGTGAGCGGAACCCGCTGTTCCACTCTCTACCTCTCCGACGAACGGTGCAGCCCTAATCCGACAGCAGCGCCGGAAAAAAATTACGCCGCCGCGCCGGGCTTGAGGTAGGTGACGAGGCTGCAGTCGAGGCACTCGTCGGCGAAGTAGTCCCGGCAGCCCCGCAGGTACTTCATGTACCGGTTGTAGACCTCTTCGGAGGTGATCTCGATGGCCTTGTCCTTGTTGGCTTCCAGCGAATCGCTCCAGATCGTGAGCGTCTTGACGTAGTGCGGCCGTAGCGAAAGCGGCTCGGGCACAATGAAACCAGCCTTCTCGCCGTGTTCGACCATCATTTCGGTTGTCGGGATGCGGCCGCCCGGGAATATCTCGGTGATGATGAACTTGACGAACCGCGCGACTTCGAAGGTCAGCTTCTTTCCGCGCGCGGCCAGGTTGTAGGGGTGGTAGCCGACGCTGCTTTGGATCGTCATCCGCCCGTCGTCGGGCAGCATGTTGAAGCACCTTTTGAAAAAGTCGTCGTAATTCTCGAAGCCGAAGTGCTCGAAGGCCTCGATGGACACGATCCGGTCGACGGGCTCGTTGAAATCTTCCCAGCCGTGCAGCAAAACCCGCCGCGAACGCTCGGTGTCGATTGAGTCCAATAACTGTTGGGAGCGGGCGTGCTGGTTCTTCGACAGGGTCAGCCCGACGACGTTGACGTCGTACTTTTCGACGGCACGTTTCATCGTGGTGCCCCAACCACATCCGACGTCCAGCAGCGTCATGCCCGGCTTGAGGTCCAGCTTGTCCAAGTTCAGGTCGACTTTGGCGATCTGGGCTTCTTCCAGGGTCATGTCGTCGCGCTCGAAGTAGGCGCAGCTGTAGGTGCGGGTGGGATCCTGGAACAACCCGAAGAAGTCGTCGGACAGGTCGTAGTGGGCCTGGATGTCTTCGGGGCGCGTCCGCGTCGTCGTGGTGCCAGTCGGTTTATCAGACATGGTCGTCTTGCTCTCCTGGTCGGTGTTCGCTAGCGGCTGCACGCGCGTGTTGTCGGGCGGGGTGACGTGCAACCATACCTGAGGGCAACGTATTGGTCGCAGCGTCGACGCGCTGAATCTGCAGCAGCTTCACCGGATCGAAACTCACTTTGCCAGCGTGAATTGGTTGACGTCGATATAGCCGGTCCGAAAACCGTTCGCGCAACCGGTCAAGTACTTGATATACCGCTCGTAGACCTCTTCGGACTGGATCGCGATGGCCTCGTCCTTGTGCGACTCCAGCGCTGCGGCCCAGTGCTCGAGGGTCTTGATGTAGTGCGGCTGCAGCGACTGGCGACGTGTCAGCGTGAAACCGGCTTTAGCCGAGCGCTCCTCGACCATTTCGATCGAGGGCAGCCGGCCGCCCGGAAAGATCTCGGTCACAATGAATTTGATGAAGCGGGCCATCTCGAAAGTCAGAGGGATGCCGCGCTCGATGCACTGCGGTCCGGTCAACCCGGTGATGGTGTGCAGCAGCATCACGCCGTCGTCGGGCAACACCTCGTGGGCCATCGCGAAGAAGTCGTCGTAGCGATCGTGCCCGAAATGCTCGAACGCGCCGATTGACACGATCCGGTCGACGGGCTCGTGGAACTGCTCCCAGCCCTCCAACCGCACCTGCCGCGAGCGCGGGGTGTCCATCTCGTCGAACATCTTCTGCACGTGGGCGGCCTGGTTCTTGCTCAACGTCAGGCCGATGACGTTGACGTCGTACTTCTCGATGGCCCGGCGCATCGTGGCACCCCAGCCGCAGCCGACGTCCAGCAGCGTCATACCGGGCTGCAGACCCAGCTTGCCCAGCGCCAGGTCGATCTTGGCAATCTGGGCCTCTTCGAGCGTCATGTCGTCGCGCTCGAAGTACGCGCAGCTGTAGGTGCGGGTCGGGTCGAGGAAGAGCGCGAAGAACTCGTCGGACAGGTCGTAGTGTGCCTGCACGTCTTCGAAGTGCGGCTTCAGCTTTTCTGCCATGACAGTGGTGCGCCTTTCTGGGCCTCGGCGGCTCGAGGCATGCTAACCGACCTGGGCGGCCCTGGCGAAATTGTTCTTCAGCTCGCCGATCACCCGATCCCACAGCGGTTCGGGCAGCTCATGCCCCATACCTTCGAACAACACCAGGCGGGCTCCTCGGATCGCGCGGGCCACCGCGCGCCCGCCCGAGGGCCGCATCAGCTTGTCCGCCTTGCCATGGATGACGACCGTCGGCACGGTGATTTGCCGGTCATAGCGGACCAGGCTGCCGCTGGCCAGCACCGCCCCGAAGTGCCGCGGTATGCCCCACGGGTAAAAGCTGCGCTCGTAGCCCTCGATCGCCTCAGCGCGGATGCGTTCCTCAGGCGCCGGGTAACCGGGGCTGCCGATGATGCGGGTGACCCGCACCGCGTTGTCGATGATCACCTCGCGCGGCGAGCTGGGCGGCGGCGCCTTGAGCACCGCCATCAAGGCGCGCGGCGCCGGCGGCGGCAGAAAGCGCCGGTTGTTGCTGGAGAAGATCACCGCCAGCGACCGGGTCCGCTCGGCGAAGCGGGCGGCGAAGATCTGCGCGATCATCCCGCCCATCGAGGCGCCGACGATATGGGCTCGCTCGATGCCGAGGTGGTCGAGCACCGCGGCCGCGTCATCGGACATGTCTTCCAGCGTGTACACCGACTTGGCGGGCAGGCCGAGCCAGAACTTGATCATCCGGACGAGTCGGGATCCGCCGGCTTTCTGCCGATCGAACTTGCTGGACAACCCGACGTCGCGGTTGTCGTAGCGGATCACCCTCAGCCCTTCGGCGACGAGCTTCTCGCAGAACGCTTTGCGCCACAGCAGCAGTTGCGCGCCCAGCCCCATGATCAGCAGCACCGCCGGGTCGTCGGGGTGACCCATGTCCTCGTAGTAGATGTCGAGATGGCCGGAGGGCGCCGTGCCAGACCTCACGGCTGCGTCGGCCAGCGGCTCATCCGCCATGCGCGACACCGGTGCTGTCGGGGTCGTACTCGCGGCTGACTTCTACCATGAAGTTGGCGAAGTAGCCGGTGAGCTGCGGGTCCGACATCATCTGCCACTTGGGGGCCAGCAGCTTCATGTACCGCTCGACGTAGAGGAACTGTTTGCCGATCAGCACCAGCTCGCGGGGCAGCTTGACGTCGTAGGCGTCGGCCAGCGCCGAGAGCTGCCGGCCGATGTCGGCGTACGACATCTCGCCCAGCGTTTGCATGGTCAGCGGGGTGGAGAACTTTTCTAGATCCTTGGCCGCCTGCGCCTCGGGCTTGACGGTGCCGACGGCACCCATCAGCACGACGATCTTGCCGGCGGCGGCGTGGTCCTTTTTGACCAGCAGCGCATAGACCAGCTCGCGCAGCAGCCAGCGGGTGCGCGGCTCGATGCGGCCCATGATCCCGAAGTCGAAGAACACGATGCGGCCCTGCTCGTCGACGTAGAGGTTGCCGGCGTGCAGGTCGCCGTGGAACAGGCCGTGTCGCAGTCCACCCTCGAACAGGCTGAACAGCAGCGCCTTGACCAGCTCGGTGCCGTCGAACCCGGCCTTGCGGATAGCCGCGGCGTCGTCGATGCGGATGCCCTGCACCCGCTCCATGGTCAGCACCCGCTCGGTGGTGTAGTTCCAGTACACGGTCGGGACCCGGATGTTCTTGCCCAGCGGCGAGGTGTGCAGGTGCGCCACCCACGCCTCCATCGACTGTGCTTCCAGCCGGAAGTCCAGTTCCTCGGCGAGGTTGTCGGCGAAGTCGGCGACGACGTCCTGGGCGGATAGCCGCCGGCCCAGCTTGGCCAGCTCGACGAGCTGCGCGAAGCGTTTCAGGATCTGCAGGTCGGCAGCAACCCGGCGGCGGATGCCCGGGCGCTGGATCTTGACGACGACGTCTTCGCCAGTGTGCAACTTGGCGTAGTGCACCTGGGCGATCGACGCCGAGGCGAACGGTTGCTCGTCGAATTCGGCGAACAGCTCCGTCGGCTCGGCGCCCAGGTCTTCGACGAAGAGCTTGTGCACTTCGGCCGGCTTGGCGGGCGGCACGGCGTCGAGCAGGCTGCGGAATTCGCGGGACAGCGATTCGCCGAACGCGCCCGGGCTCGACGCAATGATCTGCCCGAATTTGACGTAGGTGGGTCCCAAGTCGGCGAAGGTCTGCGGCATTTGCTTGATGACCTTCTGCTGCCAGCCACCGCGGCCCGGCAGTTTGGGTACGACGCGGGCGGCGGTCCGGGTGACCTGCCACCCGGTTGCGCCGATGCGGGCCGCCTCGACCGGCAAGGGCACCCGATCAAGCTTGGCTACCTCGCGGTGTTTGGTGGTCATTCCAGCAAGTGTGCCAAAGGGTCGCTGTCAACTCCCAATCGGCGTGAGCCCGCTCACGTCGCGTCGCGGGGCCGCCACGGAGTCAGCCACGGCTGCGGTTCCCACTTCTCGCGGGCGGCGATCAGCTCGTACATCGTTGCCCCGTCGATGCTTTCCCGGATGATGTCGGCGTGCCCGGCGTGGCGGGCCAGTTCGTTGATGACGTGCAGGATCACCCAGCGCACCGACCAGGCGCCGATGTTCTTGGGAAACCAGGGAATGTCCTCCGGGACGGGCACGGCGGCATCCAGGTCCGCGGTTTCCGCCAGGTGCAGCGATGTCGCGTTCTGCTCCTCGAAGGCGGCCAGCAGTCCGGCGAGCGTCTCGTCGGGGCGCATCACGTGTTGGTCCGCGAAGTCCTTCGCGATCTCCTCGAACGGGCGAGGGTCCTTCGGCGGGGCTTCTGGCGCGGCGGCCACCCGCGTCATCCATGTCCGTTGCATGCCGGTGGCGTGTTTGATCAACCCGCCGATCGACAGCGCGCTGACGGTTGGCGTGGAGCGGGCCTGCTCGTCGGTCAGGCCGTAGGACACCGCGAAGTAGGCGCTCTGGTGATAGGCGAGGTATTCGCGCAGCGCTTGGCGTTCGTCGGCGACAGGTGGGGCAAGGGCAGGCATGGTGAGCTAGACAGTAATGCCCAGCCGATTGGTGAGCACGAGGAAGGCCACCGCGAAGTCGTTCTCAGCGGTGTCGGCGCGAACTTGGTCCCAGTCCACTTGCTCGCGTACGGCTCGCGCGGCGGGCAGCAACGACGCGAAGTCACAGCGGTGCTCGTTCAGCGAGCACAGTTTCTCGGTCATTACCTGTGTCGGTGACAGCACCGGCATGCGGATCGCTAAGACCTCGTAGCTCTTGGCGGACTTGATCATGGCCTCGTCGACAGGAACCCCGTTGATCCGGTGCAGCACGTCCACGACCACGTCGTCGAGGCAGGCCTTGAACAGCCAGTCCTCCGGCGTGCGGTCGATGCTGAACCCTGCGGTGGCCAGGGTGAGCGCGGCCGCGTCGGCGTCGGGTTCCGCGACGGCGATGTCGACGTCGTGCACGGGTTCTGGCCCGCCGAACACCCACAGCGCATAGCTGCCCGCGAGAGCGAACTCCGGGCCGTGCGCCTTGAGCGCCGACGCGGCGCGGCGCAACGCCTCACGAAAGTCGTCACTGCGCGTCCCCGCCGCGGTTTCAGGTGATCCGGTGCTCGTCATGGTGGGTAGGTAGTACCCATGCGGCTGGCTACCTTCAACATCCTGCACGGACGCAGCCTCGACGACGGCGAAGTGGACCTGGACCGGCTCGCCGACTGCGTGACGCGGCTGAACGCCGACGTGCTGGCGTTGCAGGAAGTCGACTGCGAGCAGCCGCGCTCGGCGATGGCCGACCTGACGGCGGTCGCGGTGGAAGCAATGGGCGCGGTCAGCCACCGGTTCGTCGCCGCGATCTCGGGCACCCCGGGCGCGACGTGGATGGCCGCGACCGGCGACGAGCAGCCCGGTACCGCCGCGTATGGCATCGCGCTGCTGTCGCGGTTCCCGGCGACGACGTGGCAGGTGCTGCGCCTGCCGCGGATCCCGGCCAAGTTCCCGATGTATCTGCCGGGTCCCGGGCGGGTGCAGATCGTTGACGAAGAACCCCGCGCGGCGGTGATTGCGCGCTTCGACACCGACGTGGGTCCGCTGACCGTGGCCAACACTCATCTGTCGTTCGTCCCGGGCTGGAACCGCGTCCAGCTGCGCCGGCTGGCCCGCGATCTGCGCGGCTTCCCGGGCCCGCGGGTGCTGATGGGCGACCTCAACATGACCCCGCCGTCGCCGCAGCGCTGGTCGAGACTGCGGCCGCTGGCAACCGCGCCGACGTTTCCCGCCGACGCACCGGAGCGTCAGCTCGACCACATCATGACCGACGACCGGCTGCTGACCGCCGATGATGTGTCGACGGCCAAGCTGACGATCTCGGATCATCGCCCGCTGGTCGTCGACGTCTCGCGTGGCTGAGCTGTGGTCGTAAAGTGCGGGAATGCGGGTGCTTTCCGCAGAATCGACTGAGCTGTTCGTCGGACCGCCCGACGCGCCGCTGCAGGTTGTGCGGGTGACCTACGGCGGGTGCAGCCAGCCGACGCCGCTGCGCGTCGACGGCGACGGCCTGGCCGGGGAGGCGGTGGCCGCGCCCGGTGACGGTGTGGTGGAAATCCCGGTCTTCGTTGAGAGCCCGGTCATTGGTGCCCGGCACTCTGCTCGTGTGCGTGCCGCCGGGTTGGTGGTGCCGTTCACCTTCACCGTCGCCGAACCGGGGTGGACGATGTTCATGATCAGCCACTTCCACTACGACCCGGTGTGGTGGAACACCCAAGGCGCCTACACCAGCGTGTGGTGCGAGGACCCGCCCGGACGCTGCCGCCAGACCAACGGTTTCGAGCTGGTGCGCGCGCATTTGGAGATGGCCCGCCGCGACCCTGACTACAAATTTGTCCTCGCCGAAGTCGACTACCTCAAGCCCTATTGGGACACCCATCCCGAGGACCGCGCCGACCTGCGGCGCCTGATCGCCGACGGCCGCGTCGAAATCATGGGAGGCACCTACAACGAACCCAACACCAACCTCACCGGCCCGGAGGCAACCATCCGAAACTTCGTGCACGGCAGCGGTTTTCAATGCGACGTGCTGGGTGCCGACCCGGCCACCGCCTGGCAGCTCGACGCGTTCGGCCACGACCCGCAGTTTCCCGGCATGGCCGCCGACGCCGGGCTGACGTCGAGTTCCTGGGCCCGCGGGCCACACCACCAGTGGGGGCCGATGCACAGCGACACGGGTCTGGCCGGCATGCAATTCTGCAGCGAATTCGAGTGGATCGCCCCGTCCGGTCGCGGCCTGCTCACCCACTACATGCCCGCGCATTATTCGGCCGGTTGGTGGATGGACGAGTCGACGTCGCTTGGCGATGCAGAGCAGGCCACCTACCGGCTGTTCGAGGAACTCAAGCAGGTCGCGTTGACCCGCAACGTGCTGCTTCCGGTCGGCACCGACTACACCCCGCCGAACAAGTGGGTCACCGAGATTCACCGGGATTGGGCGGCCCGCTACACCTGGCCGCGGTTCGTGTGCGCGCTGCCGCGGGAGTTTTTCGCCGCGGTACGCGCCGAACTGGACGACCGTGCACTGGCCCCGGCGCCGCAGACCCGCGACATGAACCCGATTTACACCGGCAAGGACGTGTCGTTCATCGACACCAAGCAGGCCAACCGGGCTGCCGAAACCGCGGTCCTCGACGCGGAGAAGTTCGCGGTATTCGCGGCGCTGCTGACTGGCGCGCACTATCCGCAGGCGGCGTTGGCCAAGGCATGGGTGCAGTTGGCCTACGGCGCGCACCACGACGCCATCACCGGCTCGCAATCCGACCAGGTCTACCTCGACCTGCTCACCGGGTGGCGCGATGCGTGGGAACTGGGCCGGACAGTTCGAGATCGGTCGCTGACGCTGTTGTCGCGGGCGCTACGCGGCGACGTGGTGGTGTGGAATCCGTTGGCGCACAAGCGAACTGACGTGGTGACCGTCCGTCTCGATACCCCGGCGCGGATCCTCGATGCCGACGGCGACGAAATACCCGCGGTTGTCGAGCACGACGGACGCTCGGTGACGTTCCTCGCGCGCGACATACCGTCACTGGGTTGGCGAGCCTATCGGATGGTGCCCGACGATGCGCTGTCGGCCTGGAAGCCCTTGGCAGGCAACGCGATTGCCAACGAGCACTACCGGGTGACCGTCGACCCGGACCGCGGCGGCGGGGTGTCGTCCTGGGTTCACGACGGTCGCGAGCTGGTCGCCGCCGGTCGGGTCGGCAACGAGCTGGCGCTGTACGAGGAATACCCGGCACACCCGACCGGCGGTGAAGGCCCGTGGCACCTGTTGCCCAAAGGACCGGTGCTCTGCTCGTCGGAAACAGCCGCCGAGGTGCGCGCGTTCGACTGCCCGCTCGGGCAGCGGCTCGTGGTCCAGGGCCGCATCGGCACGCTGCTGCGCTACACCCAGACGCTGACGCTGTGGCGCGGGGTGGCGCGGGTGGACTGCCGGACGACTATCGACGAGTTCACCGGGGCCGATTGGTTGGTGCGGCTGCGCTGGCCGTGCCCGGTGCCCGGTGCGATGCCGGTCAGCGAGGTCGGCGACGCCGTCGTCGGCCGCGGCTTTGCGCTGCTGCACGAGGACGGGCGGTCGGTGGACACCGCGCAGCATCCATGGACGTTGGACAACCCGGCCCACGGCTGGTTCGGGCTCTCGTCTGCTGCGCGGGTCCGCGCCGGTGACACCGTGCGGGCGGTGTCAGTGGCCGAGGTGGTGTCGCCGACGGAGACGACGTCCGGCCCGCTGGCACGGGATCTGATGGTTGCGTTGGTGCGCGCCGGCGTCACGGCGACTTGCAGCGGCGCGGACAAACCCCGCTACGGCCACCTCGGCGTCGACTCGAACTTGCCCGATAACCGCATCGCGCTGGGCAGGCCGGACCGCAACGTGTTCACCAAGGCGGTGCTGGCGGCGGCCCATCCGTCCTACAGCGCAGAGCTCGACCGCCAATTGGGCCTGACCGGTCGGGCCCGCGTCTGGGTGCCGGCGGCGACGCCGCTGACCAGAGCCTGGGCGCCCAGCGCCGACCTGCGCGATCCGCGGGCGCTGCCAGTGCTGGTGATCGCCGGCCGCGACGACCCCGACCTCGCCGGTGCAGTCGCGGAGCTCGCCGACGACCTCGCCGACGCCGAGGTCGTCCTCTCCCAGCAGGTGCCCGCCGAGCTGCGGCCTTTCGAGGCGCGCACGGTAGCGCTACTGAACCGGGGAGTGCCGAGCTTCGCCGTCGAAACCGACGGCACCCTGCACACGGCGTTGATGCGGTCCTGCACCGGGTGGCCGTCGGGCATCTGGATCGACGAGCCGCGCCGCAGCGCCCCCGACGGCTCGGCCTTCCAGCTCCAACACTGGACACATGACTTCGACTACGCATTAGTCACCGACAACGGCGACTGGCGACGCGCCCGGATCCCTACCCGCAGCGCGGAGTTCTCCCACCCGGTGCTCGCTCTGGCTGCGGGCCAGCGCGCCGGCCGGCTCCCTGCGACCGGCTCGCTGCTGCACCTGGAGCCGGCCGGCGCGGTACAGCTCGGCGCGCTCAAGGCGGCGGGCAACCCGCTCGCGCGTGGTCGCGCCCAGCCCGTCGACGCCGCCACCGTGACCATGCGGCTGGTCGAGACCAACGGCACCGACACCACCGTCGTCGTCGGCTCGACACTGGGCACGGTGTCCGACATGTGTTCGGCCGACCTCCTGGAAAACACTCTGCCGCGGCGCCCGACCAGCGCCTTACATGGCTACCAAATCGCCACCGTCACAGCCCGCCTGGATATGCCCAAGGTTCTCGACGCCAACGACGCCGCGCTGGCCCCGGAAGCCGAAGCCGCGCAGCCGCTTTACGCGCGCTACTGGCTGCACAACCGCGGCCCCGCCCCACTCGGCGGGCTGCCCGCCGTCGCGTACCTGCACCCCCACACCCTGGCCGCCGAGCCTGGATCGGAGGTGGTGCTGCGGCTGACCGCCGCCAGCGACTGCACCGATACCGCGGTATCCGGCACCGTCACGCTGCTGTGCCCGCACGGCTGGGCGGCCAGCCCCACTCGACTGCCATTCACGTTGCGGCCCGGCGAATATCGCGAAGCCGACGTGGTCGTGACCATGCCGCCGGGCACCGAGCCAGGGCTCTACCCGATACGCGCCCAGCTTGGACTTACCGGCGATCAGGTGCCGCGGGCCTGGCAGCAGGTCGTCGAAGACGTCTGCACGGTCGCTGTGGACGCGCCAGACGAGCACCGGTTGGTGTACCTCGTGGAGGGACCGGCCGACGTCGAGCTCAGCGCCGGCGGTCGGGCGCGCCTCACCGTCACCGTCGGCACGGACGCGCACGCGGATCTCGCGCTCGAGGCGCACCTGATCAGTCCGTGGGGCACATGGGAGTGGATCGGCCCGGCGGCGTGCGGCGCCGTGCTGCCTGCCCGCGGCACCGTCAACCTCGGCTTCGACGTGGAGGCACCACTGTCGGCTGCTCCCGGCGAGTGGTGGGCCCTGGTTCGAGTGGGAT
>NZ_DASRBZ010000674.1:0-8223 GCF_035653355.1 Mycobacterium sp.
CTCGGATATGACTGCGTCGCTTGGGTTTTCGGTGACACAGTCGAGAAAGATCCGGCGCAGCTGATCCGCTGACGGCAGTGTCAGGTTGCCGGCTAGCAGTCGCCAAGAGCGTGGGTGGGCCACCAGGTGATCCCCGAGCGCGAGCGAGGAGCCGAGCACCGCGAACAGCCGGCCCCTCACGCTGCGGTCACTGCGCAGCGCGGCGTCCAGCTCGTCCCACCCGACGTCAGGATTCTCCGAGAGCCGGACGAGCGCGCCCAGCGCCGCATCGGCATCCGGTGCCCGGGAGAGCGACCACAACAGCTCGACATGCGCCTCGGTATCCCAGCCCAACTGCGCCAGGAAGTCGCTCGCGCGCGGGTCGACCAATCCCAGCCGGCCCGCGCTGGGCACTTTGGGGCGCTGGGTAGCGGGTCTGGTCACGACGACGACGGTAGCGCACCGTCGTCAGGCCGTTCAGGTGCTACAGCGACAAATAAGTCTTGAGCTCGTAGGGGGTGACGTGGCTGCGGTAGTTCGCCCACTCCGAGCGCTTGTTACGCAGGAAGAAGTCGAAAACGTGCTCTCCCAAGGCTTCTGCGACGAGCTCGGAGTTTTCCATTTGCTGAAGCGCACTGTCGAGGCTGGACGGCAATTCGCGGTAACCCATCGCGCGACGCTCTTCGGGAGTCAGATCCCAGACGTTGTCCTCGGCCTGCGGACCCAGCGCGTAGTGCTTTTCCACACCGCGCAGCCCGGCCGCGAGCAGCACAGCGAACGTGAGGTACGGGTTGCACGCCGAGTCGGGGCTGCGCACTTCGATGCGCCGCGAGGAGGTCTTGCGTGGGCTGTACATCGGAACCCGCACCAGCGCCGAGCGGTTGGCCGCACCCCAGGATGCGGCGGTCGGTGCCTCGCCGCCGTGCACCAGCCGTTTGTAGGAGTTCACCCACTGGTTGGTGACCGCGCTGATCTCCGAGGCGTGCTCGAGGATGCCGGCGATGAACGACTTGGCGACGTCGGACAGTTGCAGTGGGTCGTCGGGACTGTGGAACGCGTTCACATCGCCCTCGAACAGGCTCATGTGGGTGTGCATCGCCGAGCCGGGGTACTGCCCAAACGGCTTGGGCATGAACGTCGCCCGCACGCCCTCTCCCAGCGCGACTTCCTTGATGAGGTAGCGGAAGGTCATCACGTTGTCGGCCATCGACAGCGCGTCGGCGAAGCGCAGGTCGATC
Organism: Mycobacterium sp.; assembly: GCF_035653355.1. Classification (GTDB taxonomy): domain Bacteria; phylum Actinomycetota; class Actinomycetes; order Mycobacteriales; family Mycobacteriaceae; genus Mycobacterium. The sequence goes on from NZ_DASRBZ010000674.1 coordinate 1,218, forward strand.
TCCTGCTGGCCGGGTGCGCCTTCGTGGTGGGTGAACTCCACCGAGATTCCCATCGATTCCAGCGCCTCGACCGCCCGCCGGCGGAAGTTCGACGCCGAGTCGTGCACCGCCTGGTCGAAATAACCGGCGTCGTCGGCCGGAACCGGCGGCGACCCGTCGTCGGGACCGGGCTGCAGCAAGAAAAACTCGATCTCGGGATGCACATAGCAGGAGAACCCGAGGTCGTTGGCTTTGCCGAGCTGCCGGCGCAGCACATGCCGCGGGTCGGCCCACGACGGCGAGCCGTCCGGCATCTTGATGTCGCAAAACATCCGCGCCGAGTGATGATGGCCGGAGGTGGTGGTCCAGGGCAGGATCTGGAAGGTCGACGGGTCGGGATGCGCGACGGTGTCAGATTCGGAGACCCGCGCGAAGCCCTCGATCGAGGATCCGTCGAAACCGATTCCTTCCTCGAAGGCGCCTTCGAGTTCAGCGGGCGCGATCGCCACCGACTTGAGGAATCCGAGCACGTCGGTAAACCACAGCCGAACGAAACGGATGTCCCGTTCCTCCAGCGTGCGAAGCACGAATTCCTTTTGCCGATCCATATCCGGAACAGTATGCAGTGGCTGTTAATTCTGTGTTACGGCTGTCCAGCTAACAACGTAAGTTACCCGGCGGTGACACCTTCTCGACGAAGTAGCGAACGACGGCTGTATCGACGCATTTGTCGCCGTTGAACACCGCGGTGTGCTGGGTTCCGTCATAGGTGACCAGGGGGGCGCCCAGTTGACGGGCGAGGTCGACACCGGCTTGGTACGGGGTAGCGGGGTCGTGGGTGGTGGAGACGACGACGACCTTGCCCGGCGTTGCCGGTGCGGCCCGGTGCGGTGCCGAGGTCGCCGGCACCGGCCACAATGCGCACAAATCGCGGGGCGCAAAACCGGTGAACTGCCCGTAGCTCAGGAACGGCGCCGCTTGGCGGATCTGCCGGTCGGCGGCCACCCAAGAGGCCGAGTCGGTGGGCGTCGGCGCGTCCACGCAGCGGACCGCGTTGAACGCGTCCTGGCCGTTGTCGTAGTGGCCCTTGGCGTCGCGGCCGTCGTAGTCGTCGGCAAGACGCAACAGGTCCACAGGGTCGGTGCCGCGTTGCAGGCCTAACAGACCACTGGTCAGGTACTTCCAGTACTGCGGGGTGTACAGCGCGTTGATGGTCCCGATGGTCGCGTCGGCGTAACCGAGCCCGCGTGGGTCCGACGTCTTGGCGGGCTTGTCGGCCAGCGGGTCGACCAGAGCGTGATAGCGGTTGACCCACTGGGCGGAGTCGGTGCCAAGCGGGCAGTCGGTCGAGCGCGCGCAGTCGACGGCATAGTCGTTGAACGCGGTCTGGAAGCCGGCCATCTGGTCGATGTTCTGCTGAACGGGCCCGACGCTGGGATCGATGGCGCCGTCGAGCACCATCGCGCGCACGTGGTCGCCGAACCGTTCGAGGTAGGCGGTGCCCAACTGGGTGCCGTAGCTGAAGCCGAGGTAGTTGATTTGCTGGTCGCCGAGCGCCTGGCGAACCGCATCCATATCCCGCGCGACGGAGGCGGTGCCGATGTTGTGAAGGAACGTCGGGCCCATCCGGTCGACGCAGCGCTGGGCCAGTTGTTGATAGACCTTCTCGATGTGCGTCACTCCGGTCGGGCTGTAGTCGACCATCGGGTCGCGCCGGTAGTCGTCGAACTCGGCGTCGCTGCGGCAACGCACTTCCGGTGTCGAATGGCCAACGCCTCTCGGGTCGAATCCGACCAAGTCGAAATGCTCGTTGACTGGGCTGCCGGCCAACGCCGCGCCCATGCTGGCGACGCTGTCGACCGCCGACGCCCCGGGCCCGCCCGGATTGACCAGCAGCGAGCCGAGCCGCTGACCGGTCGCCGGAATCCGGATCACCGCGAGCTGGGCATGCGCGGCACCGGGATTGTCGTAGTCGACCGGCACCGCCACCGTGGTGCAGCGGGCGCTGGGGATGTCACTGGTGTCGTCGACGAACGGCGCGCAGCTGCCCCACTGCAAAGCCGGCGGCTGCGGGACAGCCGAGCCGGGAGCCGGTCCGGCGCCGGATTCCGGGGTGGCGCTGGCCGGCGATCCGACGGCCACCACCAGCCCGAATGAAAGCAGCGCTGAGCCAAGCTGTCTCATGCGCCCCATGGCTGTCATCGTCGCATGGTGCGCCGGTCGCCGTGGCGGCCAAACGATCACACGTTGATCACGTATCGGCCGCAGCGCAGCTCAAGGTCAATGGCCCGGCTCCTCCTCATCGCGCTGCGCGTCCCCTAGCAAGCTGGGGTCCCCCCTGCATCGTCGCCGGGCGAAGCTCAGGTCAGCACTTCGCGCCTGACGGTGGCACCTTGCCATCGACCAGATACGCCGTCGCATAGTCGTCGACGCAGTGGTTGCCTTGAAAGACGACCGTGTGCTGGGTTCCGTCGAAGGTGAGCAGCGCGCCGCCAAGTTGTTTGGCGAGGTCCACTCCCGCCTTGTACGGAGTGGCCGGGTCATGGGTGGTCGATACCACCATCGTTGGCGCAAGCCCCGGCGCGGAGATGACGTGCGGCTTGGTGGTGGGCGGCACGGGCCAGAACGCACAGGCCGTCAACGGCGCGTCGCCGGTGAACTTGCCGTAGCTCATAAACGGGGCGATCTCGCGGGATCGGCGGTCCTCGTCGATGACCTTGGCCCGGTCTTTGACCGGAGGCTGGTCGACGCAGTTGATCGCGACCCGGGCATCGTTGGCGTTGGTGTAGTGGCCGTGCGGATCCCGGCGCATGTACATGTCGGCCAGGGCAAGCAAGGTGTCGCCGCGGTGGTCGGCCAACTCCGTCAAGCCGTCGGTCAAATGACGCCACAGGGTCGGCGTGTACAGCGCCATGATCGTGCCGACGATCGCGTCGCTGTAGCTCAACCCACGCGGATCGGAAGTGTGCGCCGGCTTGCTGACCATTGGGTTGGCGGGGTCGACCAGCGGGTCGACCAAGCTGTGGTAGACGTCAACCGATTTGGCGGGATCGGTGCCCAGTGGACAGGTTGGCGTTTTCGCGCAGTCGGCGGCGAAGTCGTTGAACGCATCCTGAAATCCCTTGGCCTGGCGCAGGTCTTGCTCAATGGGATCGGCGTTTGGGTCGACGGCGCCGTCGAGGATCATCGCCCGGACGTTCTTCGGGTAGGCCTCCGCGTAGGCCGCGCCGATCCGGGTTCCATACGAGTAACCCAGGTAGGTGAGTTTGTCGTCGCTGACCGCCTTGCGGACAGCCTCCAAATCGCGTGCGACATTGACGGTTCCGGCGTTCGCCAGGAACTCCTTGCCCATCTTGTCTATGCAGCGCTGGACGAAGTCCTTGGTCTCGCCCTCGATGTGCGCCACACCGGCGGGGCTGTAGTCGACTTGCGGCTCGGCGCGCAGTCGGTCGTTGTCGGCGTCGGAGTTACACCAGATGGCGGGCCGCGACGACGCCACCCCGCGGGGATCGAAACCGACCAGGTCGAACCGCTCGCGGACCCGCGGCGGCAGCGCCTGTACCACCCCGACGGCGGCCTCGATGCCCGACTCCCCGGGACCGCCGGGGTTGATGATCAGCGAACCGATCTTGTCGCCGGTGGCCGGGAATCGCATCATTGCCAGGGTCGCGGACGCGCCGTCGAGGTGGCGGTAGTCCACGGGCACGGCGATCTTGCCGCACTGGGCGCCGGGCGGAACCTTCACTGAGCTGCCGCCCCGAAAATGACACACTCCCCACTGCAGCGGCTGCCCTATCTTCGGACCGGCCTGCACAGCCCGCCCAGAAACCATCTGCGTGCAGCCGGCGACCAGTACCATCGCGGTGATCACGATCAGCGTGGTGCGCGCGATCTTGTCGCAACGAGGCAGGCCCATGACAAACCATGCTGCCATGCGACGTCCGCACGCCCGGGCTAGCCTGCGCGTGGTGGCGGCTAACGGGTCGCCAGTAGCAGCTCTTCCATCCCCACCGAGAAGTCGTCGGCCAAGTTCCACAAGTCCGGCAGTAGATCCGGGCACGACATGATGCCGACGTCGAGCTTGCCGTTCAGCGACATCACGGTGATGTTGAGGCCCGACCCATGGAAAACCGGTCCCAACGGGTACATCGCCTTGACTTCACAACCCAGGAAGTACAGCGCCATCTGCGGCCCCGGCACATTGGAGATCACCAAGTTATGCACCGGCCGGCTCCTGGTCAGCCGGCTTCTGGCGTAAGCCCGCATCGCCAGACCGAAGACCGCCGGCGCCGCGAATTGCGACCAATCCTGCAGCAACGAGGCGCTGATCGCCGAACTATGTTGCTTAGCAACAGAATTCTCCTCAGCAATGGACTTCAGCCGTTCTGCGGGATCCGCGATATGCGTCTCCAGACGGGAAAACATGCCCGAAACCTGGTTGCGGCCAGGGCGATCCGACTTGCCGTGCACCGAAACCGGCACCATGGCAACCAACGACGAATCGGGCAGCTCGCCGCGGTCGAGCAGAAATTGGCGCAGCACCCCGGAAACCAACGCCATCACCACGTCGTTGACCTTGACGTTGAAGTGGTTCTTGACGGTCTTGATGTCGTCGAGATCCAGCTGCGCATAGGCGACGTTGCGCCTGCCGGTGACCGTCGCGTTGAACGCGGTCCGCGGCGCCGCGAACGGACGCGCCATGGCTAATCCGACGCGTGCCCGCGCCAACGTTTCCACCACAGAAGACGCGGTTTTCGGTAACACGTTAACCAATTGCAGTGGGCGCGTTGCGAACCTGGTTAGCCCGGTCAGCGCGATTTCGAGCTGATTGGCGTCGCCGACACCGTCCACAGCTTCCGGCGGCGGTGCGTCGGCTTCGGTGCTGCACAGCTGCGACATCAGGTTCGCGCCGGTCACACCGTCCACGCCGGCGTGGTGCACCTTGGTCATCACCGCCAAGCGGCCGTCTTGTTGCGGATTGGTGCCGGCGACACCCTCGATGACCCACATCTCCCACAGCGGCCGGCTGCGGTCCAGCGGCAATGATGCGATATGGCCACAGATTTCGGCCAATTCGGCCCGCCCACCCGGCGGCGGCAACCCGATGCGGTGCAGGTGCCGATCGACGTCGAAGTGCTTGTCGTCCACCCAGACCGGATGGTCGAGATTCAGCGGGCTGTTGGCCAGCTTCTCGCGAAACTGCGGCATCGCCTTCATCCGCAGCGACAAGTTGTCGCGGAACCGGTCGAACGTGTAGCCGCCCGGCATCGTGGAGGTGTCCAGATCCAGGATCGAACAGACATGCATCGGCTGGGAGGGGGTTTCCAGGTAGAGGAAGCTGGCGTCGAGTCCGCTGAGCCGTTGCATGCGCAGATGGTATGTCCGACGCCCCACGGTGGCGCTGTAATCGCTCAACGACCGGCGGTGTGACAAAGTCCACTGGACCTGCTATGGGTAGCTGTTGCCGCAGATGGCAGACTGGGACTGTCCAACGAACCCGGGGACCCTACGAGGCCGCGAGGATCGAATCGACCAACACTCGAGGACAATGATGTCTGAGCACACTGTTTACGGGGGGACTGCGGCCGCCACGGGAACGCCGCGAACCAAGACCCGCGTCCACCATCTGCAGAAGATGAAGGCCGACGGCCACAAGTGGGCGATGCTGACCGCCTACGACTACTCCACCGCACGAATCTTCGACGACGCCGGAATTCCAGTGCTGCTGGTCGGCGATTCCGCCGCCAACGTCGTCTACGGCTACGACACCACCGTGCCGATCTCGGTCGACGAGCTCATCCCGCTGGTTCGCGGTGTGGTGCGCGGCGCACCACATGCGCTCGTCGTCGCCGACCTGCCGTTCGGAAGTTACGAGGCCGGCCCCGGCGCAGCGCTGGCCGCGGCGACCCGATTCATGAAGGAGGGCGGCGCGCACGCGGTCAAGCTCGAAGGCGGCGAGCGGGTCCGCGAACAGATCTCCGCATTGACTGCAGCGGGGATCCCGGTGATGGCGCACATCGGATTCACCCCGCAAAGTGTCAACAGCCTGGGCGGGTTTCGGGTGCAGGGTCGCGGGGACGCCGCCGAGCAGACCATCGCGGACGCCATCGCGGTCGCGGAAGCCGGCGCCTTCTCCGTCGTGATGGAGATGGTTCCGGCGGAACTGGCCACCCAGATCACCGGCAAGCTGACCATCCCGACCGTCGGGATCGGAGCCGGCCCCAACTGTGACGCCCAGGTGCTGGTGTGGCAGGACATGGCCGGGCTTACCAGCGGCAAGACCGCGCGCTTTGTGAAGCGCTTCGGCGATGTGGCGGGCGAATTACTTAGGGCCGCAATGGAATACGCTCAAGAGGTGGCCAGCGGAACCTTCCCCGCCGACGAGCACAGCTTCTGATTCCTACTGCCGTGTTCGCCGGGCACTGCCCGGTCACTGAAACGCAAAATCAATCTACTGCGCGCCGTTTAGGGTGCTTTTGCGTCTGCTCGCGCGTGCGTACTGCGATATGGCACCCTCAGCAGTAACACTCCTCTTTCCACCGCGGCGCAGCACCTCGGAGGCGAACATGGCCGTCAAAGCCCCGGCAACGTCGCGCTACACGGAGGTGGAACGCAAGTTCGACGTTGTCGAGTCGACGGTGTCGCCGTCGTTCGACGGCATCGCAGCGGTCAGCCGGGTGGAGAAGTCGCCAACGCAGGTGCTGGACGCGGTGTACTTCGACACTCCTGGTCGCGATCTGGCGGCCAAAGGGATCACGCTGCGTCGGCGCACCGGTGGGTCCGACGAGGGTTGGCACCTGAAGTTGCCCGCCGGTCCGGATGCCCGCACCGAGATCCGGGCCCCACTGGACACCGCTCAGAACGACGGCGTCGACCACGTGACGCGCGACGTGCCCGACGAATTGGTCGACGTGGTGAGGGCCGTCGTTCGCGACCGTCCGCTGGAGCCGGTCGCTCGGATTACCACCGCCCGCGAAGTGCACTTGCTCTACGGCGCCGACAGTGATGTGCTGGCCGAGTTCTGCGA
>NZ_DASRBZ010000675.1:0-15202 GCF_035653355.1 Mycobacterium sp.
CTGTGGGCTGACCGTCCGAACCGGGCTGCACGGCTGCGGTGCGCAGCTTTTTCCACACTGGTAGCGCGGTCGTTGCCACCAGCAGTACCTGGAAGAGCGCCAGTCCAAACACCACGCCCAGCCCTGCCGGCCGGAAGACGAAGGCGATCACCAAACCAATTACCGTGAGGATCGCCAGCCGTGTCGCCGAATTCAGCGCCATGCTTCTCTTCAGCGGATGCGTCTTGGCGGTGATCACCGCAACCGACCGCTGCACCAGCACCGCGTTCAGCAAACCCATCAGCAGACCGATGCCGAAGAAAACCCCCAGCATCGGGCTTCCCAGCCAAGCCGCGGCCGCTATCGCGGCCGCGGTTAGGACAAGCGATATGACAAGGAGACGGACCGGCCGAAACGCAACGGAGGGAAACACCAACGGCGCGTCTTGCGCTGGTGTTGTCACTGCTGCACCTCAATCCCGGATATGAGGGAGTTGCCTGGTTGATCGTTGCGTGGCCCGTCGAGCGTATCGGAAGGCCGTCATCGCGCTGGAATCACCCAAGGGGTAGCTCCCTATGTCGGTCGTACATCGGCACGGTCGGACCTAGATCCGACGGCCGGGTGGGCCGGCAACCCGCGAGGTTTGTTCGGGTTCTGCCTGCACCGTACCACATTTCGGGCCGTCCTACTACTCCTCGTCGTAGATATCCTCGCGGCGGCGGAGCAGCGGTACCAGCGTTGCGAGAACTGCGATTGCGATGGCCGCCAGCATCACCGCCCCGGTGTCGCGCGGGTTGAAGAAAATCGTGCTTGCGGTGCCGAACGCGACGATGCCCACCCAAAGATAGATCAGTAGCACCACGCGCCGGTGCGAATGACCGATCTGTAGCAAGCGGTGATGCAGGTGCATCTTGTCCGGGCTGAACGCGCTGCGCCCGGCGCGGGTGCGGCGCACGATCGCCAGCAGCAGATCGAGCATCGGCACGAACATCACCGCTACCACGAGCAGGAAGGGTGACAGCAAAGCGAACACGTCTCGGGCGCCGTACGCGTTCTGCGATACCGGTCCCGCAGCGGTGGTCGACGCGGCGGCCAGCATGAGGCCGATCAGCATGGAACCGGAGTCGCCCATGAAAATCTTGGCGGGGTGAAAGTTGTGCGGCAGAAAGCCCAGACAGGCGCCGGCCAGGACCACGGAAATCACCGCCGGTGGGTAGAACAACACGTCGCCGCCGTGGTCGCGAAGCAGCCCGACCGAGAAGATGCAGATCGCCAGCGCAGTGATCAAACCCAAGCCGGCGGCCAGCCCGTCGAGCCCGTCGACGAAGTTCATGGCGTTGACGATCGACACGGTGAGCGCGAGGGTGAGCAGGATCGAGGACACCTGGTCCAACACGATGGTGCCAACGCCGCCGAGCGGGATATAGAGCACGCTCCAGGCGACGCCCATGGTGACCAGCACGCTGGCCGCGGTGATCTGCCCGGCGAACTTGGTCAGTGCGTCTAGGCCCCAGCGGTCGTCGATCAGCCCGATCCCCATAATTACCGCACTCGCCACCACCACTGCGGGCATGCCCGAGGAATAGACGAAGCCCCGGGTAAGCGCTGGAAGCTGCGAAGCCAAGAAGACGCCAGCGATGACTCCGAGATACATTGCGAGCCCACCCATCCTGGGCGTCGGCGTGACGTGCACGTCGCGTTCGCGTGGGTAAGCGACGGCGCCGAAGCGGGTGGCCAGCACACGTACCGGCCCGGTCGCAAAGTAGGTGATGATGGCAGCGGTCAGCCCGACAAGCGCAAGCTCCCGCAACGGTACTCCCGCGCCACGATCGGACAAGGCGAGCAGGCCACCGGCAAGATTGTCGGCATCGCTAACCACGCCGAGACCGTACTGCACAACCCTGCCAATCTGTTCGCCGGATCACGCCGTCAAAGTCGCGGGGTCCACGCCGAGCACCTTGCCGATCGCCTCCGCGGTGACCGGTCCCGCCCGCAGGATGCGTGGGGCGGGTCCGGTCAAGTCCACAATTGTGGAGGCCGCCTGCTCGGCGGATGGGCCGGCGTCGAGGTAGACGTCGACCAGGTCGCCTAGTTGGCGCCGAGCGCCGTCGATGTCGACTGCGGGCGGCTGGCCCGAGACGTTGGCGCTCGACACTGCCATGGGTCCGACCTCCCGCAGCAGCTCGATGGCCACCGGGTGCAGCGGCATGCGCAGCATCACGGTGCCGCGAGCGTCGCCGAGATCCCATTGCAGCGACGGCGCCTGTTGAATCACCATGCTCAGCGCGCCGGGCCAAAATGCGCGGATCAGGAGCCGGGCCGCCTCCGGCACGGTGACGGCCAGGCCGTCGATGGTCTGCCAGGAGCCGACCAGCACTCCCACCGGCATGTCGCGGCCGCGGCCCTTCGCCGCCAGCAGCGCGGCCACTGCGGCGCTGTCGAAGGCGTCGGCGCCGATGCCGTACACGGTGTCGGTCGGCATGACCACCAACCGGCCGCTTTTGACGGCGTTGACGGCCGACGCTATTCCGCGGGAGCGCTGACTGGGGTCACGACAGTCGAACAGTTCGCTCATGGCTCACCCGTCCTGCGGGCAGTGACGAACCGCGGTCGGCCGACGAAGTCTGGTTGAGCCACGACATCGTCGAAAAGCGTTGTCGCCAGGACTATTTCGATGGCCTGCGCTGACGTTGCGTCGTCATGCTCGACAGCGAACCTGCCGCCCGGGCGCAACAAGCGCCCAGCAAGCCCAACGACCGAGGCGATCACCGTCATCCCATCCGGGCCCCCGAACACCGCGTGAGGCGGATCATGTTGCGCCACTTCGGCTTCCAACGAGGCACGATCGGGGATATAAGGTGGGTTGGCCACGACGAGGTCGACCGTACCGTCGAGCTCGGAAAGCAGCCCCGGCGCGGCAACGTCTGCGCATAGCAGCTCGACCGCGGTCCCTTCGACGTTGCGGCCGGCATAGTCGAGGGCCGTTTCCGAGTCGTCTACGGCGATCACCCGCGCCGCGGGCCAATGACGTGCCAGCGCAACTGCCAGAGCACCGGATCCGGTACAGAGGTCGACGATGACCGGCTGCGCGCCAAGCCGCTGCCTACTCGCCCATTCCAGCATGGCCTCGGTCTCCGGACGTGGGATGAACACACCTGGGCCGACGTCTAGGGTCACCGGCCCGAACGACACCGTTCCGGTGAGGTGTTGCAGCGGCACTCGCCGGGAACGCGCGGCGATGATGTCGCGGTACCGGTCGAAGAACTGGTCGTCGGGCGGGTCGAGCAGGGGCAGCCGGCCGCGCTCGACTCCGGCCAGGTGCGCGGCCAGTTCCTCGGCGTCATAGCGCGCGGAGTCGATCCCCGCCCCGGCGAGCACCGCGGTGGCGCAAGCGATTGCGTGTCGCAGGGAGCTCATGCCTGATGCAGCCGCGCCTGCCGATCGGCGGCGGCCAACGCGTCGAAGAGCGCGTCGAGGTCACCGTCGAGGACCTGGTCCAGGTTGTAGGCCTTGTAGCCGATGCGATGGTCGGTGATCCGGTTCTCCGGAAAGTTGTAAGTGCGGATGCGCTCGCTGCGGTCGACCGTGCGGATCTGGCTGGCCCGGTCTGCCGATGCGTCAGCCAGCGCCTGCTCTTCCATCATCGCCTGCAGCCGCGCCGCCAGCACCTGCAGGGCGCGGGTCTTGTTCTGCAGCTGGGAACGCTCGTTTTGGCAGGTGACGACAATCCCGGTGGGCAGATGTGTGATCCGCACCGCCGAGTCGGTGGTGTTGACGCCCTGTCCGCCCTTTCCGGAGGACCGGTAGACGTCGATGCGCAGATCGGACTCGTCGATCTGCACCTCGCCGATTTCCTCGGGTTCGGGGTAGACAAGCACGCCGGCCGCCGAGGTGTGCACTCGGCCCTGCGATTCGGTCACCGGGACGCGCTGCACGCGGTGCACCCCGCCCTCGAACTTCAGTCGCGACCACACTCCGTCGGGCGAGTCGCCCTTGCTTGCGATTGACAACGTGGCGTCTTTGTAGCCGCCCAGGTCGGAGGTTGTCTCGTCAAGGACCGTCACCGTCCAGCCGTGCCGCTCGGCGTAGCGGATGTACATTCGGGCCAGGTCCGCGGCGAACAACGCCGATTCCTCCCCTCCTTCACCCGACTTGACTTCCAGCACGATGTCGTCGGGATCGTGCGGGTCGCGAGGTGCCAACATGTCGGTGACTTGGGCGTCCAGCTCGGCCACCCGCGCTTCTAGCTCGGCCACCTCGGCGGCGAACGACTCGTCGGAGATGGCCAGCTCACGTGCGGTCTCCAGATCGCCGCGCGCCGACTCCAGTTTGCGGTAGGCGGCGACGACCGGGGCCAGCTGCGCGAACCGGCGCCCCACTTTGCGGGCTGCCGTGGGATTGCCGTGCAGTTCTGGATCGGCCAACTGACGCTCAAGCTCAGCGTGTTCGGCGAGCAGCGCGTCGATCGCCTGCACGCTTTGCGTCATGCTGGGTCCTTCCTGAAACGCGGCCGACTGCCCTGAACACGAAACGACGCCCGGCCTGCGCGGAGTTCCGCGACAGTTCGGGCGTCGGTAAGCCAGCTACTTGTCGGTCTTGGCTTTTTCGTCGGCGTGGGCCTTGCGCTTGCCGTATCGCTTTTCGAAGCGAGCCACACGCCCACCGCTGTCCAGGATCTTCTGCTTGCCGGTGTAGAACGGGTGGCACTGCGAGCACACCTCCACCACGATGCGACCGCTTTCCTTGGTGCTGCGGGTCTGGAAGGTATTGCCGCAGCCGCAGACCACGGTGGTCTCGACGTATTGCGGATGAATGCCGGATTTCATGATGTCCTCTTCGATCGTGGCCGCCGGGTCGCCTGTACCTGATCGGATCGTCGTCAGGCGTGAACCGGAACCCTGAGGTGTCTTGGGATCTTCGGCGGTCGATTATGCCAGCTCAACCACCATGATCCCAAAACACTGCGATGACCCTGGGCATTCCCGCCTGCAAGGCGACGACGGCTAACCGTGGCTGACCTCATAGTGCCGATCGGCCGGGCGATCCACGACAGCGTAGGTATTAGTGCGTCCCACCCGGGTCCACAGCACACCGCCCTCGGGTCTGGCGCCCAGCGCACTCAACTGGCGCTTAAGGATCTTGTTGGTCGCCGTGGTCGGCAACTGGTCGGTGACCCACACATGCCGCGGCCACGCCTTGGGCGACAAATCGGGCTGGGCTGCCAGAAACTCGCCGAACTCCTCGGGCCTCAGTTCGGCGTTGTCTTGCAACACGATTGCGGCCATCACCTGATCGCCGACTTGATCGTCGGGCACGGCGTACACAGCGACGTGGTTGATCGCCGGCAGCCGCTGCAGGATCCGTTCGATGGGCGCGGTGGTCATGTTTTCGCCGTCGACCCGCAACCATTCCCCGCTGCGTCCCGCGAAGTAGATCCAGCCGTCTTTGTCCCGGTAGGCCAGGTCGCCCGACCAGAACATGCCGTCCCGAAGCCGGGCGTCGGTGGCTTCAGGATCGTTGTAGTAACCGGCAAACAAGCCGGCGCCCGTCGTATTGACCAGTTCGCCGATTGCTTCCTCGGGGTTAGCCAGCGCGCCCTCGTCGTCGAAGACGGCCGGCGGGCATTCAACGCCCGTCTCGGGGTTATAGATGGCGACACCGGGAAACCCGCGACCCAAAGAGCCTGGGGGACAATCGTCTTCGCGGGTGATGATGATCGCGCCCTCGGTGGACCCGAACCCGTCCCACACCGTGCAGTCGAAGCGCCGGCTGAATTCGGCGATATCCCGGTCGCTGGCCTCGTTGCCGAACGCCACCCGCAGCGGGTTATTGCGGTCGTCGGGCCGTTCGGGGGTGGCCAGCACATAGGCCAGCGGCTTGCCGACGTAGTTCATGAACGTCACCCCGTAGCGGCGCAGATCCGCCAGCAACCGTGATGCGGAGAATTTGGCCGGCACCATCGCCGCTCCGGAGCCCACCGCCACACTCCAGCCGGCCAGCAGCGCGTTCGAGTGAAACAGCGGCATGGACAGGTAGCAGACGTCGGATGAAGTGATCTCGAACCGATCGATCAGCGCCGAACCAGCGAAAAGGACGGTCAGATGGGTCACCTGCACCGCTTTCGGCTCACCGCTCGTTCCGGACGTGAAGATCATCATGAAGGTGTCGGTCGGCACGACCTCGCGGTAAGGCGTCAGCGCGCCGGTCGAGGCCAGCAAAGCCGACCACTCGCTGCTCGACGTGTCGAACACGCATACGCCGGGCAACGGCAGACCGTCGAGCAGGCCGCGGTGCTCGGTGTCGGTGAGCAGAATCTGGCAGTCGGCGCGGAGGATGTCGTTTGCCAGCGCAGCTCCGCGGCGGGTGTCGTTGATCCCGCACAGCACATAGCCGCCCAGCGCTGCGGCCGCCATCGCGGTAAGCATCTCGGGGGTGTTGCCCAGCAGCGCGCCGACGTGCAGCGGCCGCTGATGATCGGCGCGGCCGATGAGCGCGGCCGCTTCAGTAGAGGCATCGGCCAAATGCTCGCGCCAGCTCCACACCCGGTCGCCGTACTTGACCGCCGGGGTCTCGTCGTCGATCCGCTCGCGAAGCAGTTGCTGGATGGTGTCGGCCACGGCTCAACACTTTAAGCGGGACCGGCGTGAGCGCAGTCACGCCGCTCGGCGTCGCGGCTCTTAGTCGGTGTCCATACCCGGCGTCGTCTTGGACACCTGCACCAGGAACTCGTAGTTGTTCTTGGTCTTGCGCAGCTGCGACATCAGTAAGTCGATCGCCTGATGCGAGTCCAGACCCGAGAGCAATCGGCGCAGCTTGTGCACGATGGCGAACTCGTCGGGCGACAGCAACAGCTCGTCTTTGCGGGTGCCGGACGGGTTGACGTCGACGGCGGGGAAAACTCGCCGTTCAGCGATCTTGCGGTCGAGCTTGAGCTCGGCGTTGCCGGTGCCCTTGAACTCCTCGAAGATCACGGTGTCGCCCTGTGACCCGGTCTCGACCATCGCAGTCGCGATTACCGTCAGCGAGCCGCCTTCCTCGATGTTGCGGGCAGCGCCCAGGAACCGCTTCGGCGGGTACAGCGCCGTGGAGTCGACACCACCGGACAGGATGCGGCCCGACGCCGGCGAGGCGTTGTTGTAGGCGCGCCCCAGCCTGGTGATCGAGTCGAGCAACACCACGACGTCCTGACCTTGCTCGACGAGCCGCTTGGCCCGCTCGATCGCCAGTTCCGCGACCGTGGTGTGGTCTGACGGCGGGCGGTCGAAGGTCGAGGCGATCACCTCGCCCTTGACCGAGCGCTGCATATCGGTGACCTCTTCCGGACGTTCGTCGACCAGAACGACCATCAGGTGGCACTCGGGATTGTTCTTGGTGATCGCGTTGGCGGTGTCCTTGAGGATGGTGGTCTTACCGGCCTTGGGCGGCGACACGATCAGCGCACGCTGTCCCTTACCGATCGGCATGATCAGGTCGATGACCCGGGTGGTCAGCTTCTCGGAGCTGGTTTCCAGTCGCAGCCGCTGGTTCGGGTACAGCGGCGTCAATTTGCCGAAGTCAGGGCGCTTCTTGGCGTCCTCGACCGGCCCGCCGTTGACGCTGTCCAAGCGCACCAGCGGATTGAACTTCTGACGCTGGTTGGGCTGCTCGCCCTCGCGGGGCACCCGGACGGCACCGGTGACGGCGTCACCGCGGCGCAGGCCGTTCTTGCGCACCATGTTCATCGACACGTAGACGTCGTGAGGACCGGCCAGGTAACCGGAAGTCCGCACAAACGCGTAATTGTCGAGAACGTCAAGGATGCCGGCCACCGGTTGGAGGACGTCGTCTTCGCGCAGTTCGGGTTCGGTACCGTCACCTGCGCGTTCGCCCCGGCGCCTACGGTCGCGGAACCGGCGTCCGCGGCGGCCTTGCCGACCTTCCCCGTCGTCGTCGCTGCGACTTTGCTGGCCTTCCGGGCCCTGCTGATCGCTTTCTTCGCCGGATTTCTCGGCCTGCTCTTTGGTGTCCTGTTGGCCGGCATCGGCTGGTGCTTTGACCTTGCCGCCTTGGGTGTCCGGCTCGGCAGTTGCAGTAGGTGACCCGGCCTCGCGCCCGGCGGTGCGTCGTTCTCGACGCGACGCCTCGGCAGCGGTCGACTCGCGCGGCGCTTCGACTTGTGTGCCCGCTTCAGGCGTACTGTTGTCGCCGCTCTCAGGTGCGGCGCCGCCGTTGGATGGCCTGCCGTTTGCCTGGCCGTGAATTTCTCGAATCGCGGCGATCAATTCGTTTTTGCGCATGCCCGACGTTCCCTTGACGCCGGCTCGATTGGCCAGCGCGCGCAACTCGGGCAGCACCATCGCGGACAGCGAGCCGTCGGGCAAGTCGGTGTCTACCGCTGTGGGCGCCGCAGCGCCTGCTTTTGTGGGCGCAGAAGTATCTGAGGTCACGGAACTCGACAGCTTGTCGTCGTTGGTGCTGTCGCCCGCCGTGATGAGGTCCGTATCAGTCACGGATTTCCTTTCTTCCCCCGCCGATTGCGTCAAGCGAGGGGTTCGTTGCACCCAGCCAAATCGCCGAGTGCGTCCAACCATCAACTCGGCAACGGTGATCGCCTGGATTGGCGGCGTAGATGGCGAACCATCGTCCACGAGAAGAATTTGGTGGTTGTCCTAGTGGCAAGACAGTATCGATGCAGATGCAGATGCTGCGATTGCTGGACGGCTCCGAGGATAGCCGGGTTCTGGGCCGGAAGCAAGAAACCCCTCCTCCGACGGTGTGGATCAACCGGGGACGGCGACTCCCGAACTCCAGCGAACTCCGTCACCAGCAGCCATCTCGCTAACGGTAAACCCGTTTGCGGCGCCGTACTCCAGCGCCTCTAAGGGCAACTTCGGTTCTGTGGTCAACGCGATCACGGCTGGCCCAGCACCGGAAAGCACCGCCGCGATTCCGTAACGCCGCAGCAGCCTGAGGTATTCCGCCGAGGCCGGCATGGCGGCGGCGCGTTGCGGCTGATGTAGCAGGTCTTCGGTGGCTGGCATCAACAGGTCTGGCCGCTCGGTGAGCGCCACTACCAGTAACGCGGCGCGGCTCACGTTGAAACGGGCGTCGTAATGGCTGACTTCCGCGGGCAGCATGACCCGGGCCTCGGCCGTCGACGAGCGCTCTTCGGGGATCGCTGGAAACAAGTGGATGTCGGGATGCAGGCGCAGCGGCACGCCGGCGTAGCGGGGCGGTTCGCAGCTGTGGTCGATCCATGACACCACCGCACCCCCCATTACGGCTGCCGCGGCGTTATCCGGATGCCCCTCGAATTCCGAAGCCAGTTGGATCAGTTGCGTTTCGGTGAGAGGCGTCGAATCCACTTGTGCAGCAAGGCCATTGACTACCGCCAGGCCACCGACCACAGCTGAGGCCGACGAGCCGAGCCCACGAGAGTGCGGGATGGCGTTGCGGCAGCGGACCGTCAGGCCGGGAACACTCATGCCCGCGGCGCGCAGCCCGCATCGGGTGGCCTGAACCACCAGGTGATCAGAGTCCAGCGGAAGCTGACCGGCGCCTTCGCCTTCGACTTCTACGGTCAAGCCGCAATCGGTTGTCTCGACGAGGATCTCGTCATACAGTCCCAGCGCCAGACCGATGCTGTCGAATCCGGGACCGAGATTGGCGCTCGAGGCCGCGACGACGGCGCTGGCCATTAGCCCGGTGGGCAGCATCTGTGTCACCGCCAACACCTTTTGATGGGCGATGAGTTGCCAGCCGCTGCGCCCGGCCCCGCCGCGCTTGCGATCACACCCAACCAGTGACGACCCGCTGCGCCCGGCTCCACCGCGCTTGCGATCGTCACGAGCCCAGTCCCAGCTTTTCGACGACGACAACGGAGTCGACCGGCACCGGCGAGACGTGGGGCACGTCCTTGAGCGCGGTGTCGGGGTCCTTGAGGCCGTTTCCGGTCACGGTGCACACGACGGTTGAGCCGGCCGCTACCCATCCGTCCTGGATAGCCTTGAGGAGCCCGGCGATGCTGGCCGCGGACGCGGGCTCGACAAAGACGCCTTCGGTGGCGGCAACCAGGTGATATGCCGCGAGAATCTCCTCGTCCGTGGCGGCGAGGAAGCGCCCGTTGGATTGCTGCTGCGCCTCGACGGCTGACGACCACGACGCCGGTGAGCCGATGCGTATCGCCGTGGCAATCGTTTCGGGCTTACGCACCGGTGCGCCATGTACGAGCGGTGCCGCGCCCGCCGCTTGGGTGCCCAGCATGCGTGGCAGCTTGTCGATCACTCCGTCGGCGTGATATTCGGTGTAACCCTTCCAATAGGCCGTGATGTTGCCGGCGTTTCCCACCGGGAGGGCGTGCACATCCGGTGCGGCGCCCAGGGCATCGACGATTTCGAATGCCGCGGTTTTCTGGCCGTGGATACGCAGCGGGTTGACGGAGTTCACCAACGAGATCGTGGGAAAGTCGGTCGCCAGCTTGCGTGCCAGTTCAAGGCAGTCGTCGAAGTTGCCGTCGATCTGGATGATTTTCGCGCCGTGGACAACGGCCTGCGCCAGCTTGCCCATCGCGATCTTGCCCTGCGGCACCAGCACAGCGCAGGTAATGCCGGCACGGGCGGCGTACGCCGCCGCCGAGGCCGACGTGTTGCCCGTCGACGCGCACAGCACCGCCTGCTGGCCGCGAGCCACCGCATCCGTGACCGCCATGGTCATGCCGCGGTCTTTGAAAGAACCGGTGGGATTGAGCCCTTCGACCTTGAGGTGCACCGTGCATCCGGTCTGCTCCGAGAGTTTGGCGGCATAGATGAGCGGGGTGCCGCCCTCGAGCAGCGTCACCGGCATCCAATCGTCGCCGACCGGCAGCCGGTCGCGGTAGGCAGCGATAACACCCGGCCACGGTTGGCGGGTCGCCGCCCGCGTTGCGGTCATTCGCTGTTTCCTTCCAGCCGCAGCACGCTCGCCACACGGTGGACCACATCAAGGTCTTCAAGCGCGGCAACCGTTTCTGAGAGCGCGGCGTCGGTGGCTCGGTGGGTGATCACGACAATGCGGGCCGCCACCCGCTGGCCGCCCTCGTCGGCCACGCCTTCTTGGCGCATCTCAGCGATGCTCACATCGCGCTTCGCGAACTCCGCTGCGAGCAAGGACAATACTCCCGGCTCGTCGGCAACGTACATGTTGACGTAATAGCGGGTCGAGACCATGCCTATCGGCAGGACCGGCAGCTTTGCGTACCTGGACTCCCGCGGGCCACGGCTACGCATGACCCGGTTGCGGGCAGCCATCACCAAATCACCGGTCACCGCGGAAGCTGTCGGCGCGCCGCCGGCA
This sequence comes from Mycobacterium sp., assembly GCF_035653355.1. Lineage (GTDB taxonomy): Bacteria > Actinomycetota > Actinomycetes > Mycobacteriales > Mycobacteriaceae > Mycobacterium. The sequence goes on from NZ_DASRBZ010000675.1 coordinate 11,290, forward strand.
CCCTGGCCGTAGAACATCAGCCGCCCCGCCGCCTTGGCCTCCACCACTACGGCGTTGAAGGCACCGTTGACTGCGGCAAGCGGATGCGTCAAGGGCACCAGCGCCGGATAGACCCGGGCCGAAACCCGTTGCTGCCCCTGGTCGTCTATCACCCGCTCGCATATCGACAGCAATTTGATTGTGCAGCCGAGAGCCGTTGCCGAGGCGAAGTCGGCCGGGGTGATCTTGGTGATGCCTTCCCGATAGACGTCATCGGCGGTCACCCCAGTGTGAAAGGCGATAGAGGCCAAGATCGCTGCCTTAGCTGCGGCATCGTAGCCCTCGACGTCGGCGGTGGGATCGGCCTCGGCGTAGCCAAGCGCGCTCGCATCGGCCAGCGCTGTCTCGTAATCTGCGCCGGTGCTGGCCATCTCGGAAAGGATGTAGTTGGTCGTGCCGTTGACGATGCCGGCCACCCGCAGCACGGTGTCGCCGGCCAGCGACTGGGTCAGCGGACGGATAACAGGGATCGCACCGGCGACCGCGGCTTCGAAATACAGGTCGACGTTTGCGCTTTCGGCGGCTTGTGCCAATTCTCCGGTGGAGACCGACAGCAGGGCCTTGTTCGCGGTGACGACAGACTTGCCGTTTTCCAGCGCCGACAGGATCGCCTTGCGGGCCGGTTCTACCGGTCCCATGAGTTCGATGACGATGTCGACATCGTCGCGGGATACCAGTTCTTCGATGTTGTCGGTGAGCAGTTCGACGGGCACACCGCGGTCGGCGGCGACCCGCCGGACACCGATGCCGCGCAGCGCCAACGGAGCGCCGATTCGGGCCGCGAGGTCCTCGGCGCTGTCTTCGATGATGCGGACGACTTCGCTTCCGACGTTGCCCAAGCCGAGCACGGCTACGCCGACGGGTTTCTCCTCACCGAACACCGCTCACCTCACTTCCAAGCTCAGTAGATCGTCTATTGTCTCCCGCCGCAGGATCAGCCGGCTTTGTCCGTCGCGTACCGCCACCACTGCCGGCCTACCAACCATGTTGTAACGGCTCGACAGCGCATAGCAGTAGGCGCCGGTGGCACCCACTCCCAACAGGTCGCCCGGCTGTAGGTCTGCCGGTACCCATGCCTCGCGAACAACGACGTCTCCGCTCTCGCAATGCTTTCCGACGACGCGGGCCGGTACCGCTGGCGCGTCGCTGCGTCTGGATACCAGACGAACGTCATACTGCGCGCCGTAGAGCGCAGTGCGGATGTTGTCGCTCATGCCGCCGTCGATGCTGACGTAGCGGCGCTGCGCCGTGGCGCTCACGTCGACGTCCTTAACGGTGCCCACCTCATAAAGCGTGATGGTTCCGGGCCCGGCGATGGCCCGGCCCGGTTCGACCACCAGTCTCGGTGGAGGCAAACCGACTGCAGCAGACTGGCTGCGCACAATGGTATCGAGCTTCGCGGCGAAATCCCGCATCGGTAGCGGATCATCTGCTGCCAGATACGAGATGCCCATACCGCCGCCGAGGTCGACGGTCGTGATGTCCGCGGTTTTGTCCCCGAACTCGGCAACGACCTCGTACAGCAGGCCGATGACACGCTGCGCCGCAAGCTCGAACCCGGCGACATCCAAGATCTGCGAGCCAATGTGGCTGTGCAGGCCGACCAGTCGGAGGTGTTGGGTATCCAGCACCCGTCTAATCGCGGACATGGCGGCGCCGCTGGAAACCGACAATCCAAATTTCTGGTCTTCGTGTGCTGTCGAGATGAATTCGTGGGTGTGCGCTTCGACGCCGACGGTGAGCCGGACCAGGACATCCTGGACGACACCGGCATCGGCGGCGATCGCGTCAAGCCGTTCGATCTCAGTCATCGAATCCAGCACGACATGCCCGACTCCGGCTTTGACAGCCGCGGTCAACTCAGCGACCGATTTGTTGTTGCCGTGAAAAGTGATCCGCTCAGCGGGGAACTGCGCGTGCAACGCGACGGCCAGCTCGCCGCCGGTGCACACGTCGAGGCAGAGTCCTTCCTCGTTGATCCAGCGCGCGATCTCGGCGCACAGAAACGCTTTGGCCGCATAGTGGACGTTGTGACCACCGCCGAAGGCCGTCGCGATGTCGCGGCAGCGTGAGCGGAAGTCGTCTTCGTCGATGACGAACAGCGGCGTGCCGTACTCGTGAGCAAGATCGATCACGGAAACTCCGGCGATCGTCACCACTCCGACGTCGCCACGAACACCATTGCGAGGCCAGACATTTGGTGCCAAGCGCAGAAGCTCTTCGGGGGTCTGCGGCCGCGGCGGGCTACCGCTGAGATAGACGTCTTCCGCGTACCTTTGGGCGGGCGGACGGGCGTTCACATCCGCTCCGGCGCGGTTACTCCGAGGATGCCCAACCCGTTCGCGATCACCTGGCGGGTGGCCTGGCACAGCGCCAGTCGCGCAGTGTGCAGCTGGTTGGGTTGCTCGTCGCCTTGCGGCAACACCCGGCACGAGTCGTAGAACCGGTGATAGTCACCGGCGAGGTCCTCCAGGTAACGACAAACCCGGTGGGGTTCACGAAGGGATGCAGCGGTTTCCAGCACCCGGGGAAACTCACCCAGGCTACGGATCAGCGTGCCTTCCTTATCGTGAGTGAGTAGGTCGAGGTGGCCGGTGTCGGAAATCAGTCCCAGCTCGGCGGCGTTGCGGGCCAGCGCCGAGAGCCGAGCATGCGCGTATTGCACGTAATAGACGGGGTTTTCATTAGAGGCCGACGACCACAGCGCCAGGTCGATGTCGATCGAGGTGTCGACCGACGAGCGGATCAAGCTGTAGCGTGCGGCGTCAACGCCGATCGCTTCCACAAGGTCGTCGAGCGTAAGCACGTTGCCGGCGCGCTTGCTCATCCGGACTGGCTGGCCATCGCGGACCAGGTTGACCATTTGGCCGATAAGCACCTCGACGGTAGCCGGGTCATCGCCGAATGCGGCGGCCGCGGCCTTGAGCCGGGCGATGTAGCCGTGATGGTCTGCACCGAGCATATAGATGCACAAGTCGAAGCCGCGCTGCCGCTTGTCCAAGTAATACGCGAGGTCACCGGCGATGTAAGCCGGCTGGCCGTCGCTTTTGATGACGACGCGATCCTTGTCGTCACCGAAAGCGCTGGAGCGCAACCAGGTTGCGCCGTCCTTTTCGTAGATGTTGCCGTTTTGACGCAGCTGTTCGATCGCTTGATTCACGCGGCCGCTGGTGTGCATCGACTCTTCGTGGGTGTAGACGTCGAAGTCGGTGCGAAAGTCGTGCAGCGATTGCTTGATGTGGGTGAACATCAAATCGACACCGATGCGCCGGAAGGTTTCCCGCATTTCGGCATCGGGCAGGTCGAGTGCGTCGGGCGCTTGCTGAAGAACCTGTGCGGCGATGTCGGCGATGTAGGCGCCCGCGTAGCCGTCGGGCGGCGTGGGTTCGCCCTTGGCGGCGGCGATCAGCGAGCTGGTGAACCGGTCGATCTGCGCGCCGTGGTCGTTGAAGTAGTACTCGCGCACCACTTCCGCGCCCTGCGATGACAGCAGCCGGCCGAGTGCGTCGCCCACCGCGGCCCACCGGGTGCCGCCGATGTGGATCGGACCGGTTGGATTGGCCGACACGAATTCGAGGTTGATCTTGTGCCCTGCCAGGGCATCGGAGTGGCCGTAGCTCTCGCCTGCGTCGATGATGTTGTTGACTATGACGCCTTGCGCCGACGCTTCCAGGCGCATGTTGATGAAGCCCGGCCCCGCCACCTCGGCCGAGGCGATCCCGTCGGCCTGGGCCAGCGCCTCGGTGAGCCACCCGGCCAGCTCGCGCGGATTCACACCGACTTTTTTGCCCAGTTGCAGCGCCAGGTTGCTGGCGTAATCGCCGTGCTCGGGGTTGCGTGGCCGCTCGACGGTGACCGTCGCGGGCAACGCGGA
>NZ_DASRBZ010000676.1:0-13116 GCF_035653355.1 Mycobacterium sp.
TAGCACCTAGCCTTACGCTGACTTCTCAACGCACATTGATTGGACGTATACCAGACCTAATACCGTCGACGCGCACAAATAGCCCAAAGTCGTGCGGCGCTGGCCTGGAGTGGTGAAACGTCCGCCCCCGATCGACCCTACCACTCCGCTCCAAGACTGGAAGAAGCTCGGACCGGTCGATTACGGCCGTTAATCTTCGCAACTTTGCTGCTACAGCTTATTCGCCAGATGTAGGACAACACTATTTGTCACATGTCGGAGAAGAGGTAGAAGAGATAGAAGAGAAATGCGAGAAAATAGGGGCAAATGAGCCGGTTCTAAACGGTACTCGGTCAAGTCGACAAAATGCAACGCCCACCTCACCTCTCAAGTGATTCCCTGACCACAACGCACCGACCGGACGCGTGTATCCAATCGCCGCGACGGGCCTGCGCCGCGAGGCTGCGCACACCGTGGCCGAGGCACTACGCGTTGTTCCACGTCTTGTGACCACGCCGGATCGCGCACCCGCGCAGCAGAGTGTTGCATCTCGTAGGCGAGGATCCCATCCTGAGGTTGATAGCCGGTTACCAAGCTGGTAAACCTGCGGGCGCTCAAAGAATTCCACGCGCATGTTCCAGTGGAATGTCGGCTCCTTGCGGTGTGGGCTGAGGTATACCGCGGCACGGCCGTATTAGGCCCCAGTAGCAAGCCAGACACGTCGACGCACCGAGGAGTGTCTAAGGGCGCTTCGCGGATAGGGTGACACCATGCCCGACGCCTCGAGAATGGCCCCTCGAACACGAGAATCGCGTGAGTGTGAGAGCGGGCGCAGGGGCTGAGACGGTGCCAGAATTCCAACCGTTGTATCTGCTGGCGGACAGTCAGTTGCTGTTCTGGAAGCAGCACGACCGACTGCTGCTCGAGTCAGCCCTCGATGGATTGGCTCCCGACGCACCGCTTACCGCGGCGTACATCGGTGCGTCCAATGGGGATCTTCCGGAGTTTTACGACATCTTCGAGGCAGCGATGGATGCGATTGCAATCACCAACCGTCGCATGATCGATTCGTCGTTTGGCCCAGACGACCGCGCCTTCTTAAACAGCGCTCGGCTGATTGTGCTCGCGGGTGGCGATGTGCGTCTTGGCTGGAACACCTTTCAGGCGACCGGCATGAAGGAGGTGATCGAGGGCAGATACGCCCAAGGCGCCGTCCTCGTGGGGGTTTCAGCCGGTGCGGTCCAGCTCGGGCGGTATGGAATCGTCGAGAGACCCGAACCCCCTGCGAACGAGCTGCTCGAGATGTTCAAGTTCGTGCCCGCGGTTATCGATACCCACGACGAGCGGGGCGAGTGGACGCGGCTGTCGCGCACGATTCGTTCGCTTGAGGGGGCGGCCATCGGGCTCGGAATCCCCTCCGGTGGCGGAGTCATCGTGCACGCCGATAGCACCATCGAGCCTCTGCGGCGTCCGGCGCACGAATTCCGGTTCGAAGACACTCGCATCATCCACTCACTGTTGTGCGCCGAAGACCAGCCGAAATAACTGTCAGGCATCACTCGAAGCCATACAGAGCTGACGTGGGGCGGGCGGGACTCGAACCCGCGACCAACGGATTAGCTGTGGCTATTCGGTCATGTGCGGTGATAAACGTCAGCGTCTGGCACCTGACGAAGGAGACCTTTGTCGGCGGGAAGGCCCCAGCAGCCGGATAGGGCGGCTCAGTCTCTTTCGCGTCCCGGTAACACCGGCTGAACCACCCGCTGTTGGGTTCATCCGCGGGATCATCTGTTCCGTCGTCGAACCACTTGATCCGACTGCACGCCAACGGCGTCCGCTGACTCACTGCGCGACATGGGCACGCAGTGGAAAGTCTCCGAGTCGACGGAGAACTTGTACTAGGGTCGGGGACCGCGCCACAGGCGAGCGCAAGTGGACCGCCATGGGCGCGGACTTGGTCTTCGGTTCGAATTCGATTCTGCTCGCTGGCCGGAACCTACGCGTCCGACGACGCAAGGGAGAAGTTCCTGTGCGACTTCGTCAAGACGTGGGTCAAGGTGAGAACGATCAGTTCGACCTGGCGTGATCACGTTCGAATGGAATCCCGCAAGCTGACTCGGCCCGCGGGGTGGCGTTTGTAGTTAGATTTGGCGCAAACCCTATCCAAGAGCGAAAGAGCATGCCGGAAGACGCCGATCACGCACCGTTCCTGCTGCTGTCGATTCGGGAAGGCGAACCGGCCGACGATGAGTATTCGGCGATGATGCGTTTCGCCGGACTCGACCACAGTGGGCTGCACACTATCCGATTGACGCAACAGCCGTTGGGCTCGGTCAATCTCGATGACTGGTCCGGGATCATCCTGGGTGGCGGGCCATACAACGTCAGCGACCCTCCGGATTCGAAGTCGGCGACGCAACGACGCGTCGAATCAGAGTTATTGCGCCTTATCAGTCGCATCGTTGAGCGCGACTTTCCTTTCCTCGGATGCTGTTACGGCGTAGGGACGCTCGGTGCGATTGTCGGCGCTATCGTTGACCGCACGTATCCCGAGCCGGTCGCCGCGGTTACCGTCACGCTCACTCTCGCCGGTCGCGAGGATCCGCTGTTCGCGGAACTACCAGATGTCTTCGATGCGTACGGCGGGCACAAGGAGGCGGCAACTTCACTGCCCTCAGATGTCGTTCACCTCGCATCGTCGGTTAGCTGCCCGGTCCAGGCCTTCCGTGTAGGTAACAACGTGTACGCCACGCAGTTCCACCCGGAACTCGATCTCGACGGCATCATTACCCGAATCGATGCTTACAAGCACCATGGCTACTTTGCCCCCGAGGCTGCCGAGTCGCTGAAACGGGCTGCGCGACAACGGCAAATCAAGTACCCCCCAACAATCTTGCAGCGGTTCACCGAGCGGTACGCGCGCCGAGCGTGACCATTTGTGCTACATGTCGGGATGGTGACGCGGCCGCCAGGCCTGATCCCATTTTGTTCAGAGCGCCGTTTCTCCCGCGTCCGGTCGTGCTAGTTCTTGAAACCAATGTTCGTCTGCACTCGATCGACGATGCCGGGCGGCACGGTGTGTTCTTCCGGTCGCTGGTAACCGGACGTCTCGCGGTGGTACCGCTCACCCGGTTGCGCTGGTGTCCCGTACACGTGGGCGAGCATGCGCATCGACCGCTGCGGTCACCAGCTCACGTATCGCAGTGTGCGGCGCTGGCCGGCGCGGGCCACCATCCGCGTCGGCGAGGTGGTGGAACCGACGCCCTCGAGCTTGTGGCTCGCCGCGCGTTGGGGCGCCCATACCCAACAAGCTGACCGGACGTGGTGCGCACCCAGCGAGCATCAGCCGCGGCCGTTGCGCGCGGGCCGAGATCGTCGAACTGCACGATGACCTGCTTGACGCCAGCGGCGTGCCGCCTACCGGGGAATGGTTACACGTTTTGTACTCGCCCGGGTTAGCCAGGCCACACACCGCATCATTGTTGCTCACGCGGCGGCTGATCCACTCCGAGCGGGCGCGCACAGCGCTGGCCGGCCTCAGCCACGCTCAACTGCCTGATCCAGGAGTGTCAACGACCGGCCGAAGTAAACTTTCAACATTGGACACAACACTGTCTGGCATCACCGAAGCCGAAACGTCAAGAATCAGCCGTGGTCATACACCGTTTGGTGGGGCGGGCGGGACTCGAACCCGCGACCAACGGATTATGAGTCCGCGGCTCTAACCGACTGAGCTACCGCCCCTAGCGCAACTATCGCTCGTATGGAATTTTCGCAAACGCATCTTCGGCCTCGTAGCGGGTGTCCTGTAGCCGTCATCGCGATGACAAAAAGTTCACTGGCGGCGTCGTCGAGGCCATAAGCTGAAACCAGCCAATTTCGGGATGGGTTCCCTGGGGGAGGCCTGCACTGAGGCGGTTTGTCCGTCGCTTCGCCGCTGTTGTCGCGCTGGCCTCAGCGCCGGCGGTAGTTATCACGGTCGCGACACCGGCAGCCAGCTCGGCGCAATGCGACCGCAATATGTGGCGCAACGTGTGGACAGGCGAGTGCAAAGCGCCACCGCCGGTGCCGGCGTGGTACCAACCCCGCCGGCATATGCGCCGCCGTTCGCGCCGGCGGACGTGCCTCCGCCGCCGCCGCAGCCGCAGGGGGCACCTTCGGTCGGATGGGATCCCGGTCATCAGGAGTGGGGCATGTGGGAGGGCCCGGTCTGGATACCGCAATGACCGCCTGACATGTCGGCGCCCAGTGCGGCAGCGACGATGTCAGCAGCAGTTATCCGCCATGCGAATACACTGTCGCACAAGGCCATTGGCGCCCGCACAGAATAGCAGCGATACGCCCCCGTATACACTGCAGAGCCGCATCGCCGCTACGGCCCCAGTCGGTCTTGCTGCGGCACGTTTGTTGATACCGCTGCGTACGCACGAGCCAGTTCCTCGACAACCTCTTCGCTCAGAGTGTGGGCGTGCTCGTGCTTGTCCAGCAGGGCGATGATGGCGCCGAACAGCGCCTCGGCGGCCTCGTGCTGTGCTTGCTTTGCTGACATAGTCCTTCTGTCGTGCGTCCTAAGGTCATACGATTGCGACCCGCGCGGGCTAATGGTCGCACGCGCCAGCAGAGCGCGCATGGCGTGAACTCAACTCCGCCTGGTGATTGCGTCGAGTCAGCGATCGCTGGACTCTGTCTTGGCGGCCGGGAGTATCAGCGCAGCGGACGGGCAAACATGTTGCTGGCGTTGCGCATAACCCAGTGACTACGGCCGGGTCCGTACGTCGCGCGACCGAATAATGGCATCTGTATACCGCGGCGCTACCGCGGCGCCACCTTGTGGCGATCGGTCGGCGGCGGAGAATTCTCGACGAATTTAAGGGACTACTGCGCCTGGCTCACCGACGACATGTGAAAGTCCGGTATCCGCAACGACGGCATCGCCGCCCGGGTGGCCCAATCGCCCCATTCCCGCGGCAGCGTCACCTCGCTGACGCCCGCCTCAGTGGCCCGGCGCAAGAGATCCAGTGGGCTCTCGTTGAAGCGAAAGTTGTTGACCGCAGCGGTCACCTCGCCATCTTCGACAAGGTAGACGCCGTCACGGGTCAGCCCTGTCAACAGCAGCGTGGTCGGGTCGACTTCACGGATGTACCACAGCGTCGTGAGCAACAGCCCACGCTCGGTGGCCGCGATCATGTCGGCCAAATCCGCTGAGCCACCCGTCATTAGCAGGTTGTCAGCCGCCACCGCGACCGGGGTGTCGAACTCGGCGGCAATTGCCCGCGGGTAAGCGAGCGCATTGATCGCCCCGTCGCGGATCCAGTCGACCCGCTCAATGTCCATCCCGTTGTCGAACACCGACACCGTTTCCGACGACGCGCTGGCGGCGACGAACGGGGAACACTCCAGGGAGCGAGCGAAAGGATCGGAGTAGAGGGTCAACGGCAGATCGGTGAGCCGCTCCCCCACCCGGGTTCCGCCGCCGGCCGCCGAGAAGGCCGTCCGGCCTTCTTGGGCGCCGCGCCCGCTCATCGACCACTGCAGGTAGATCATTATGTCGGCCACCGTCGCCGGCGGCATGATCGTCTCGTAGCGACCCGCCGGCAATTCGACGGTGCGCCCGGCCCAGCCCAGCCGTGTCGAGAGCTGGTCAAGCAGCAAATCCGTTGGCACCCCAGCGAAATCGGGTGTCCCCACGCCGGCCCACGCGCTGGCTCCGCCGCGTTTGGCGTTGATCTCCACCGAACCGGTGGGCTGGGTATAGCGGCGACGCAGACCCGTCGAAGAGGCCAAGAACGTCGTCTCCACCACATGATGCGCAAACCCGAACAGCTGGTCGGCGCCCCGAAATCCTCGGCTCAACGGGCCCGCAACGCCGGCGAACACCTCCGCCCCGGTGCCCGACACCGGAGCATCCCAGTCGTCGGGCACGCCGCCACCGGTCAGCAGTGGTGCAGCATCGCGGGCCTTGGGTGCCGAGCGGGCCGCCTCCACCGACGCCGCCACCAGCGCAGGCATCAGCGCCGGGTCCACCTCGGCCGACCGCAGGGAGCCGACGCGTGCACTATCGCCTTCTCGCAGAATGGAAATCACTGTGGTGCTGCGGCTGGTCGAGACCCCGTTGGTGGTCATGGAGTTGTTCGCCCAGCGCAGCGAGGCCTCGGCGCGGTCGGTAATCAACACGATGGTTTCGTCGGCGCCGGCGGCATCCAGTGCCAGATCGACGACCTGGGACGCGGGAATCATCGGCCGGCCTCGCTTCGGGTGTTGAGGACATTGACGCCACGGAACAACGCCGACGGGCAGCCGTGGCTGACCGGGGCCACCTGGCCGGGTTGGGCCTTGCCGCAGTTGAAGGCGCCGCCCAACCGCCACGTCGACGCCCCGCCGACGGCTTCCATGGAGTTCCAGAAGTCGGTGGTGGTGGATTGATAGGCGACGTCGCGCAGCTGGCCGTCGAGCCGGCCGCCGCGGATACGGAAGAACCGCTGCCCAGTGAACTGAAAGTTGTAGCGCTGCATGTCGATTGACCAGGACTTGTCGCCGACGATGTAGATGCCCTCATCGACCTGGCCGATCAGCTCTGCTGTGCTCACGTCCTCTGGCGCCGGTTGCAGCGACACGTTGGCCATCCGCTGGATCGGAACGTGGTGCGGCGAGTCCGCGTACGAGCAGCCGTTGGACCGCGGCTGCCCGAGCCGCGGCGCGAACACCCGGTCGACCTGATAGCCGACGAATACCCCGTCGCGCACCAAGTCCCAACTCTGTGCGGCCACGCCTTCGTCGTCGTAACCGACGCTCGCCAAGCCGTACTGGACCGTGCGGTCCGCGGTCACGTTCATCACCGGTGAACCGTAGCGCAGGCTGCCCAGCTTGTCGGGGGTGGCGAACGAGGTACCCGCGTAAGCGGATTCGTAGCCGATGGCGCGGTCGTATTCCGTGGCGTGGCCGATCGATTCGTGAATGGTCAGCCACAGGTTGGTCGGATCGATCACCAGATCGGCCGGCCCCGGTGTCACGCTGGGCGCCTTGATCTTTTCGGCCAGCAGCGACGGTATCTGCGCCAGCTCGTCGCTCCAGTTCCACAGCTCGTCGCCGGCTACCACCTCCCAGCCGCGGGCCGTCGGTGGCGCCAGCGTCCGCATCGAATCGAACACTCCCGTCGCGGTGTCGACGGTCACCGCCTCGAGGACGGGCATCAAACGTACCCGCTGCTGGGTAATCGATGACCCGAAGGTGTCGGCGTAGAACGTCTGCTCCTTGACCGCGCTCAGCGCGGCCGCCACATGGTCGACTCCGTCGGCGGCCAGCAGCCTGCCCGAGTAGTCCTGCAAGACGGCGATCTTGTCGGCGGTAGGCACCGTGAACGGGTCGATCTGGTAGCTCGACACCCAGGTGGCGTCGGCGTACACCGGCTCCGGCGCCAGCTCCACGCGCTCGTCGTTCAGCGACGCCAGCGTGGTGGCCACCTGTACTGCGCGGCGCGCTGTGTCGGCCGCGACGCCGGGCGCCAGCTCTGCGTGCGACGCAAACCCCCAGGTGCCACCGACAATGACTCGGACCGCCAAGCCGATGTCGCGGTCGATGACGGCCGTCTCCAGCTCGCCGTCGCGCAGCCGGATCATCTCTGTGCTTATGCGGTGGAGCCGCAGGTCGGCGTGGGTGGCGCCCTCCGCGGTGGCCGCCGAGAGCGCCGCGTCGGCCAGCTCGTGGCGGGGCAGGTGCAGAAAGTCGGCATCGATCCCGCGGTTCTGTGTCACGGCTCCACCGTAACGACCGGCTTTAATACCCCTATGAAGCGCGCCAGCGACGATGCAGAGCCAAGCGATGAGGAGGAGCGGCGCAGATGAACGCTGCGCCGCGACGATCCACCGCTCTGGGCTATGCGCTGCTCGCCCCGAGCCTGTTCGGCGTAGTCGCGTTTTTGCTGCTGCCGATCCTGCTCGTAGTGTGGCTGAGCCTGCACCGCTGGGATCTGCTGGGCCCGATCAACTATGTCGGGCTGGACAATTGGCGCTCCGTGCTGACCGACCCGACGTTCGGAAACTCGCTGATGGTGACGCTGGTGTTCGTGGCGATCGTGGTGCCGGCGCAGACGGTGCTCGGGCTGATGGCCGCGGCGTTGCTGGCCCGTGGCCTGCCCGGCACCGGGGTGTTCCGCACGCTCTATGTCCTGCCGTGGATTTGCGCGCCGCTGGCCGTTGCGGTGTTGTGGCGCTGGATTCTGGCACCCACCGACGGCGCGGTCAGCACCGTGTTGGGACATCGCATCGAGTGGCTCACCGATCGCGGTCTGGCGCTGCCGGTGGTGTCGGCTGTGGTGGTGTGGAGCAACGTGGGTTATGTGGCGTTGTTCTTCGTGGCCGGCATTCTGGCCATTCCCGCAGAGATCTACGCCGCCGCGCGCACTGACGGCGCGACCGCTTTGCAGCGGTTCTGGCATATAACGCTGCCGATGCTGCGGCCCACCATGTTTTTTGTGCTGGTCACTGGAATCGTCAGTGCGGCACAGGTTTTCGACACTGTATACGCGCTGACCGGCGGCGGGCCGCAAGGTCGCACCGACCTGGTAGCCCATCGCATCTATGCGGAGGCGTTCGGGTCGGCGGCGATCGGTCGGGCCGCGGTCATGGGGGTGGTGCTGTTCGTCATTCTGGTGGGCGTGACCGTCGTCCAGCACCTGTACTTCCGACGACGGATCAGTTATGACCTCACCTAGAAGAATGGCCTCGGCTTTGGCGATCTACGCCGGCCTGGCGGTCGGTGCGGTCATCACGTTGGCCCCATTCGTACTTGGCTTGCTGACGTCGTTCACCTCCCCACATCAGTTCGCGACCGGCAGGCCGCTGGCCTGGCCGCGGCCTCCCACGCTGAGCAACTACGCCGATCTGGGCGGCGCCGGGTTTGGCCGTGCGTTGGCGGTCACCGCGTTGATGACGGCGCTGATTCTGCTTGGGCAGATGAGCTTTTCGGTGCTGGCAGCCTATGCTTTTGCGCGGCTGCGATTTCCCGGCCGTGATGCGGTGTTCTGGATTTATATCGCGACGTTGATGGTGCCGGCCACGGTGACCGTGGTGCCGCTCTATTTGATGATGGCCCAAGTCGGGCTGCGCAACACGTTCTGGGCGTTGGTGTTGCCGTTCGTGTTCGGCTCGCCATATGCGATTTTTCTGCTGCGGGAGTACTTTCGGGCGATTCCCGATGATCTGGTCAACGCTGCGCGTCTTGACGGAGCCAACACGCTCGACGTGATCGTGCATGTGGTTATGCCGGCGAGCCGGCCCGTGCTGGTCACGCTGGCACTGATCACCGTCGTGTCGCAATGGAATAACTTCATGTGGCCGCTGGTGATCACGAGCGGAGGTAAGTGGCGGGTGCTCACGGTGGCGACGGCCGCACTGCAGTCGCGGTATAACGCCCAGTGGACGCTGGTCATGGCCGCGACGACGGTGGCGATCGTGCCGCTGATCGTGCTGTTCGTCGTGTTTCAGCGGCGCATTGTGCGCTCGATCGTTGTCACAGGGCTGAAATGACCTGGCGGCCACGGTTTTCCACCCTCGGGGCTGCCGCCGTGCTCCTGCTGGCCACGTTACTGGCTGCAACAGCGGCGCTGTTGGGCCGGTCGTACGAACCTCGTGGCGGCAAGACGGTGGTGACGGTGCGACTGTGGGACGAGCAGGTCGCTGCGGCGTATCGGCAGTCGTTCGCGGCATTTACCCGTGCCCATCCCGGTATCGAAGTGCGCACGAATGTGGTGGCCTACTCGACATACTTCGAGACGCTGCGCACCGATGTCGCCGGCGGCAGTGCCGACGACATCTTCTGGCTTTCCAACGCATATTTGGCCGGCTACGTCGACAGTGGCCGCTTGATGAAGATCGCTCCCGACGGAGCTGACTGGGAGCCATCGGTGGTTGACCAGTTCACGCGGAACGGGGTGCTGTGGGCCGTCCCGCAGTTGACCGACGCCGGTATCGCCGTGTACTACAACGCCGATCTGCTGGCCGTCGCCGGTGTTGAACCGGCAGTGTTGGGGTCACTGCGGTGGAGCCCGGGCAGCGACGACACGCTGCGTCCGCTGCTTGCCCGGCTCACAGTCGACGCCGACGGGCGCGCCGCGGGCACATCAGGCTTCGACGCTCGCCGAGTGCGGCAATGGGGCTATAACGCGGCCAACGACCCCCAGGGCATCTACTTGAATTACATAGCATCGGCCGGTGGCGTATTTCAGGACGGCGATCGGTTCGCGTTTGACAACCGCGCCGCGGTCGCCGCGTTCAGCTATCTGGTCGGGCTGATCAACGTCGACCATGTCTCTCCGCCCGCGTCGGACACCAACGACAACGGCGACTTCTGCCGCAACCAGTTTCTCGCCGGCAAGATGGCGCTGTTTCAGTCTGGCACCTACAACCTGGCGGCGGTCGCTGAGCACGCCCGCTTCCGCTGGGGTCTAGCCATGCTGCCCAGTGGCCCCAAAGGCCGGGTCAGCGTCACGAACGGCATAGCTGCGGCGGGCAATTCGGCGTCGAAACACCCCGATGCGGTGCGTCAGGTGCTGGGCTGGCTGGGCAGCAGTCAGGGCAACGAATACCTGGGCCGGCGCGGTACCGCCATCCCGGCGGTGCGCTCGGCGCAGCGGGTGTACTTCGAGTACTGGACCGCCAAGGGCGTCGACGTCACACCGTTCTTCGCGGTGCTGAAGGGACCCCGCATTGCGGCGCCGGGCGGTGCCGGCTTCCCGGCCGGCTATCAGGCACTCAAACCGTATTTCGACGAAATGTTCTTGGGCCGCAGCGACGTCGCAGGAACCCTGCAACGGGCGCAAGCGGCGGCCAACGCCGCGGCCCGGCGGTAGCAGCCGTTACCCGTCCGAAGCCCTACGCGCCCAACAGCAGCTCGAATGCCAGCGCAGCGCCACACACCGCGGACGCGATCGAAAGCGCCACCCAGTCCGCCCGTTTCGGACGCGACGGCACTGCTGAAATCTGCCCGATGCCACCGCGGGCGGTGATCGCATCACCCATCTCGTCGGCGCGTCGCAGCGTCACGGCGATCGCCGTGGCGGTCAGGTCGATCAGCTCCAACGCGCGGCGCTTGCGCCGTGCCCTGCGGCTCCGCGGAATCTGCTGAGGCCGCAGTCGACGTGCGGCGTAGAGCACGCGGAACTCGTCGATCAGCATCGGGAACGCCCGCAGCGCGAGCGCCAATGCGACCGCCCACTCGTCGACCGGGATCCGCAATAGCCGCAGCGGGGTCCCCAACGTCGCGACCGCTGGGGCGATTTCGCCGATGTTGGTGGTCCACGACACCATCGCGCCCACCCCGAGCAACACGATCGACAAAGCGGTGATCCGAAGGAAATTCAGCAGGCCGCCGAGCCCGACCGAAACGGTGCCCACATGGACCATCGGGCTGCCGCCAGCGAGTGCCGCGGTAATACCGCCGAAGGCAATCAGGATCCACAGCCACAGCGGCACCGACGGCAGCACCCCGCGCGGGATGTTGGCAACCCGGGCGGCGGCCAACACCATCGCAGCCACCAAACCGATCGACACCCAGCCCGGATAGAACGTCAGCAGCACCGAAATACCGAAAACGACAATGAGTTTGGTGCCCGCCCACAGTTCATGAATGGGCGAGGTGCCCGGCACCGGCCGCAACAGTACAACCGGCCGGCCGGGCCGGCGAGTGGGGCGACGAGCTGACGCGGTTGCGGTCACGACATACCTCCTGCGGCAGTCGACGCCGGTTCCAGTACACCGTCACGTAGATGCAAAGTGCGCGGGCACAACTCCTCGAGCCCGGTGAAGTCATGGGAGATGACCACCAAAGTCAAATCCCGCTCGCGGCGCAGATCCTCCAACAGACGCAGCAGACCACGCTGGGTGGCGGCATCCAGACCGGCCAACGGCTCGTCGAGGATCAACGCACGCGGTGACCTGGCCAACAGCCCCGCCAGCACCAGTCGGCGCATCTGACCGCCACTGAGCTGGTCGATGCGCCGTTTCGCCAGCGAGGCGTCCAGTCCAACAGCGCCCAGCGCTGCGATCACCCGGTCGTGGTCATGAGGCGAAAACCCTGCTGCTGAACCCACTTCCAGGTCGACATGGCTGCGCATCAGCTGCAGGCGGGCCGCCTGAAACGACAAGGCCACCGCGCCCACCTGCTCATGGGTGGGACGCCCGTCGAGCAGACACGTCCCGGTCGTGGGCACCGTCAGCCCGGCCATGATCCATGCCAGCGTGGACTTACCTGAGCCGTTGCCGCCGTGGATCAACACCCCGTCGCCCTGGTGCACCACAAAGCTCACGTCGCGCAGCGCGGTTTTGGTCCAGGGTGTGCCGCTGCTGTATTCGTGGCCGACTCTGGCCAATTCGAGCACGGGTACGCCAGATTCATCACCGGCGGGTGCGGCTGCCACAGGCGCCGCCATCGTCTCCACCATCTCGGTGTTGTCCCGGGTATTGCTGAGGTTGATCACCCGGCCGGCCGACTCGGCCTCGTTGCCGTAGTGCGTGATGTGCACCAGCGCCGTGCGGTGCCGTCGGGTCAGCCCCGAGAGAATGCCGAGCAGAGTGTCACGGCCTTTTTGGTCGACCATGCTGGTGACCTCGTCGGCGATCAGCAACGCCGGCTCACGTGCCAGTGCGGCCGCCAAGGCCAGCCGCTGAAGTTCCCCACCGGAAAGGCTTCCGGTGTCCCGCTCGGCGAGCCCGTCGAGGCCCACTTCGCCGAGCAGCCGGTCGACGTCGGTCGTCGTGCCCGGCGGTAGCCCCCAGACCACGTCGTCGGCGACGCGTGTGCCCAGCACCTGGCTTTCCGGGTGCTGCATGACGACAGCAGTCCCGCCCATCCGACCGAGACCCACCGCGCCCGGGCGTTGCACCGTACCCGAGGTCGGCTCGCGGCCGGCCAAGATCAGCATCAATGTGGTTTTTCCAGAGCCATTGGCGCCGGTGATCGCGATGTGCTCGCCGACCCGAACCTCCAGGCTCACCGGCGGCAAGGCGTCCTGGTTCGTGCCCGGGTAGCGGAACCGGACACCGTCCAGCCGCACCGGCACCGGCGCGACGGGGCCACTGTCGGGCAAGGCGTCGAGCTTGTGCACGTCGGGGATGCCGCGCATCCGCTCCAACACCCGGGACA
>NZ_DASRBZ010000677.1:0-2966 GCF_035653355.1 Mycobacterium sp.
CCGCGTCCGCCAGCCGCCCCTTTCGCCGATATTCGATGGCATCCCGCAGGCGCATCGCACCTCCGCTAGCGGGCTGCGGCGCCTTCACCCGCCCCCGCTGCGTTTCTCGTTCAGCTGACCACGATCGAGGTGGAGGCCAACACGTCCACCAGCGCGATTTTGGCGGACCCGCCGCTGGGCGTGGTCGAGCCGCCGATCAGAATCGAGCCGTCACTGGCGAGCCCCACGCCGTACCCGCTGTCGGTCGAGTAATTTGACGTGCCGCCCAAATCGATGAGGAAGTTGCCGCCCGACCCGAACGTCGTGTCCAGATTCCCGCTGCTGTCGAACTGGGATACGAGCATGTCGTGGTTGTACGTTCCGCCCGTGACGATCTGGCCGGTCGACTTGACGACGACCGAGTAGGCGTCGCCCGCCTGTCCGACCGACAGTCCGTCGCTCCCATAGGGCCCGAAGCTGGCCAGGCTGCCGTCGGTGCCGGACCACATGCCCAGGGCGACCGATTCGCTACCCAGGGCGGTCGTCCCTCCCGCGGCAAACAGGTACGGCAGCCCCGAGACGAGCCCGACGGCCAGCGCGTACGCGTGGTCGGTGGAGGGGATGTGAACGGCGCCGTGGCCGGTGCCGATGGTGTTGCCGAAGTTGGTCCGGACGTAGCCGGCCCCGCTGCCGAAGTTGTGATCGCTGCCGGTGCCGCCGGTCTCCAGCACGCCCGAGTCCGTGAGTTCCGCCAGGGTGAAGTCGCAGCCGCCCGAGTAGGTGGTGTACCCGGCCAGGGCCAGGTAGTCGTCGCCGTCCCCGGTGCCCTGGCCCTCGTCCACGTCCACGATGGAGGTGGCGGTGATGCACGCGTTGAGCGATCCGGTGGAGAAGGCACATACGCCGTGCCCGCCGTTCCAGGTGCTGGGGACGTTGCCGCTGGTATCCAGCTCGATCGCCGCCATGCAGCAGTAGCCGGTGCCGCTTGCCACGGTGTTCCCGACGGCGTAGACGTCATAAGTGTCGGTGTCGTCAATGCAGACGCCGAACGCTTGACCGGTCGAGACGACGCCCGATTTATCAAACGCAATCGTGCCCTGATTTGTGTTAGCGTGGGCGTCAATCAGCGCGACTCCCCACCCACCGAAGCTGCCGCAAACAGCGACGTATCTTCCATCGTCACTGATAGCCATGCCATAGGGGGTCCCTGTGCCCATGCCACTGAGCACCCACGTTCCCGGGGTCGACGTGTCGCCGAAGCTCCTATCAACTGCGCCCTGCGGCGTGAACCTCGTAACGGCCGCCTTGCCATTGTACTTCGAGAGGACATAAATGTCCCCATCAAGGCTGGTGCCGCCGTGGTCAACGACCATCCCCGCGCCGCCGGCGTCGCCCATAGCGCCGGTCGGGGTGTAAATCGTGTCGCCTTGGTCGTCGTTCGGTTGGGTTCCGTCGCCATTGGGGTAGCCGAACCCGCTGTTGAGGGCGTAGGTGGCGATAGCGGTCGTCCCGTCGGTCGCGGACGTGGCGGTGGCGACGATGGAGTAGGTCTGAGCGGTGTATGTATGCGACACCTGGTACGGCACCGAAAAGCCGCCAGGCGGGGCGTTGATCGTCTGGTTGTGTGCCGGGTTGCTATCCCAGGCGATGACCCACTTGCTCGCTGCCGCGCCGGTGGTCCATAAGTAGATCGTTACGGTGGTACCTGAGTCGGCGACCCCGCTGATGAACGCCTTGAAGGTGGCCGTGAGGTGCACCCTCGGCTCGAGCGGCTCGACGAGGGCCGGTAGACGCGCAGCGGGGTTGGCGATCGCTTCGGCGGATTCACACGCGTGCTCCACCGCGTCGATGAACTTGTTGGACCGACGGGAACGGCTCCTCGCGCCTCGTCCGCCACCTCCAAATCACTGGTTTGCGTTCGCATGTAGCAACATGGTCGACTCCTTCCTTGATTTCGCGGCTGGGCGGGCGCGGGGAGTCCACGCCCCGCCCTCCACATGTTGATTTGCGTTGAAAGCCCCCTCAGCCCTCACTGGCTCGAGAATATGTCCACGTAATGCTCATAAGCTGGCGTCGCCACCGAATTCCCGTGCGACGTCGCCGCATGTTTGAAAATGTCCGGATCAATGACCTCCACGTGCCCGTCGAAGCAGCAGACGTTGCACATCCCCTGATGTCGCTTCGTAAGCGAGATCACCAAGTCGCCGCTGGTTGGCGAGACGCCTGACACAGCAAGGTCGGCGCCCGCCGGCCCCTTACCCTCCAATATCAGCAGCTTGTTCGACGGGTGGCGTACCTGGGTGAGCCGTATCCCAAAACGGTCTGGATGCGTCGACACGGTGGTGATCAGCCCGTCGGTCAGGCTGTAACTGAAGTTGCGCGTGGAATTCGGAATGAACCCTCCGTCACCGTCGCCCGCCTGCAACATCCGCGGCTCGTCATCCGAGGGGCAAAGAAAGATTCGTTGCCGTACGGCTACGTCGCGGGAGATATACGGCCAGAGAACGCCTCGGTCCCAACTGAGGATTCCGATCGCATCGACCCCGATCGCCTCGAACGGCAGCGGCTTGGAAGGAGGCGGCACTCCGATCGGAATCGGCAGTATCCCTTTATGGTCGTTGGCGTAGGTCAGCGCCGCGATCCCGATCTGCCGCATGTTGCTGGCACACACGGCCCGCCGGGCCTGCTCCCGCGCGTTCTTCAGCACCGGCAGCAGGATCGCCATCAGGACCGTAATGATCCCGATCACCACCAGCAGCTCGACGATCGTAAAGGCGGCTCGCGGTCTGGAACCACCGAGACCTCTCCGCGCTGCCTCCGTGTTGGGTGCCGTGTTCGTCATCGTTGCCCGCCCATCTACTATTAAATAACCGCAGACGCCGTTTTTCGCGCGGGAAAATAAAAAAATTGGGCGGAAGCGACTCGACAGCCATCGCATTCACCGGTCGGCATCGAGGATCGCGCGGAGCGTTGCTCTCGTCCGTCGC
>NZ_DASRBZ010000678.1:0-2857 GCF_035653355.1 Mycobacterium sp.
CAGCGGCTGGCCGGGATCGGTTGTCATGGCTGTCAGCACCCGCTGCAGGCGCTCAATGAGGGTGGTGATGCTGTGCGGGTCGAAGACATCGGCGTCGTATTCGACGCGAAGACCCAGCTCGTCGCCGGGCATGGCCACCACCGTCAAGGGGTAGTGGGTCGATTCGTGGATATGGATGTCGGTGATGCTCGACTGCTGCTGGCCCCAGCCCGCGGCGGTGTCGAGCGGATAGTTTTCGTAGACGAACAACGTGTCGAAAAGCATGTCCTGGCCGGCCGCGCGGTGGATGTCGGCCAGCGCCAAGTGTTGATGCTCGAGGGTGTCGTTGTGGGCCCGTTGCAGCTGGTCAACTAGGTCTGTGGTGGTGGTGGCCGCGGTGATGTTGGCCCGCACCGGCACGGTGTTGATCAACAGGCCCACGATCGACTCCGCGCCGGGTACCTCGGCGGGCCGGCCCGACACCGTGGTGCCGAACGCGACATCGTGCTGGCCGGTCAATCCCATCAGCAGCTGCGCGAAGCCCGCCTGCAACACGGTGTTGACGGTGGTGTGCGATGAGCGGGCCAGCTCGTTGACCGCCCGGGTGATCGCGGCGGGCACCCGAGCCGATTGCACCGCCGGCCGCCCCGGAGTCACCCGGTGCGGCGGGGCCACGAGGGTCGGGTTCTCGAAACCGTCCAGCAGCTGGCGCCACGCCGCGCGGGCGGCCTCCTGGTCGCGGCCGGCCAGCCACTCGACAAACCGCCGATAGGACCCGGGCGTGCCAAGCCGTTGCCCCTGGTAGCCGGCGAAGATCTCGCCGAGCAGGATCGGCAGCGACCAGCCATCGAGCACGATGTGGTGATTGGTCAGCACCAGTCGGTACAGGTCGTTGCCGCTGCGGATCAACATCGCCCGAAACGCCGGCTGCTCGTCCAGCCGGCACACCGCGGCGCGCTCGGCAGCACAGAGCTGCTCGATGTGCTCGTCCGGGTTGTCGTCGCAGTCGAGGTCGATATAACGCCACGGCACGATCGGGTCGGCGGGGATGATTTGCACCGGCTCGTCGAACCGGGTGCAGAAGCGGGCCACCAGGCTGGGGTGCCGGGCGACCACCGTGCGCAGCGCGTCACGCAGCTTGTCGGCATCGAGGAAGCCGCTGAGGGTGATTTGCAGTTGCACCGCATACACGTCGTCGCCGCCCGGGGCGGTGCCGGCGTGAAACAGCAGGCCCTGCTGCAGCGGAGTCAGCGGCAACACATCGGCGATGCGGTGGTGCTGCTCAAGTTCCTCGATTTGCGGCTGGGTCAGGCGCGCCGGTGCGATGTCCGACGGTGTGAGCCCGCCCCCGCCGGCTCGCACATGCGCGCAGATCCCGCCCAGGGCCTCACACCACAACCGGCTCAAGTGCGCGACTTGAGGCTCGTCGAGTGCTGAGGGCGCCCACGTCCAATTGCCGTGCAATTGGGGGCCCGCGTCGGTGTCGAGCGTGACGGCGTTGAGCTCCAGCGTGTGGGCCAGTGGCATCGGGATCGCCGACGCGGTGGCGCTGAGCGACCCGCCGTCCGGGCTGAGTTGCCAGATATCACCGACGGGGTCGCCTGCGGCTGCGCCGAGGCGGCCCAGATAGTTGAAGCCGATCAGCGGATCGGATACGGCCAGATCGACATCGGGGTTCAGGTAGCGCAACAGGCCGTAGGTGACTGGATGCGGCAGGACGCGCAGATGCTCTTTGGCGTCTTTGAGCAGCGCCCCCAGCGCTGCATCGCCGGCGGTCACTCGCGCCCAGTCCAGCCGCCCGACCGCCAAAGACACCGGGTATTTGGTGGTAAACCAGCCCACGGTGCGGGAGAGGTCAACTCCGGGCGCCAATTCCTCGTGGCGGCCGTGGCCCTCCACGTCGATACCGATCGGGTCCGTGCTGTTGCCCGCAAACTCCGCGAGCGCTAGCGCCAACGCGGTCAACAAAACCTCGTGGATGCTGGCGTGAAACGCCGCCGGCACGTCACCCATCAGCGTCGCGGTGGTCTCGGCGTCCAGCGACACCGACAAATGTCCGGCCGTCGCGAACGTATCCACCGCAGGGTCCATCGCCGGCAACGTCGCCGGGGCGGCCGCCTGCTTCCAGGCGTCGGCCTGCTCCACGACCTCCGCATGGTGGGCATACTCGGCCAGCACGGATGACCAGCGGGCAAACGAGGTCCCGGGCGCCGGCAGTGCGATGGGCTGACCCGCGCGGTGCTGGGCCCATGCGATGTTGAGGTCTTCGAGCACGATGCGCCACGACACCGCATCGATGGCCAGATGATGAACGATCAACACCAGCTGCCCGGTGGAAGACACCCACAGCCCGCTAAGCATCACCCCAGCCGCCGGGTTCAACCGCGAACGCGCCTCGATCACTGCCTGCTCGCTCAGCACTTCCACGCTGTGCAGGCAGGCGGCGGCATTCACCGACCCGGGCTCGGGCACCTGGAGTCTCCAGCCCCCGGAACCGTCGTCGACGACGCATGCCCACAGCATGGGATGGCGATCCAGCAGCGCCTGAACCAGCAGCACCGCATCGGCCTGGCTCGCCCCGGTGGGGGCCTGCAGCAGCACTGCCTGGTTGAACTGGTCGACCGGGCCGTCTACTTCCGCCAGCCAGCGCATGATCGGCGTGGCGGTCACCGGCCCGACACCCTCATCGACTAGGACTGTCTCGGCATCGGTCACCGCGGCCACCCGGGCCAGCCGGGCCACCGTCTGCTCGACGAACACGTCTCGGGGCCGACAACTCAACCCGGCGGCCCGGGCCCGGGTCACTACCTGCATCGCCGAGATGCTGTCGCCGCCGAGGTCGAAGAAGGAGTCATCGACCCCGACCCGCTGGAGGCCG
>NZ_DASRBZ010000679.1:0-4358 GCF_035653355.1 Mycobacterium sp.
CGCCCGGCTCCGCCGCGCTTGCGATCGCCACTACGCTGGACGGCATCGAGCCGGCGACCCCGGCAACGTCATGCGAGGTCAAGCGAGGTCAACAGAGTGCGTGAGTTCAGTGTGCCCGCCCCGTTTACCGTTGGCGAACACGACAGCATCGTGGCGTCGGTGTATGACCACGAGCGTGACGACCCTGACTTCGTGATTTTCCAGCGGCTGGTCGACGGCACTTGGACTGACGTGACATGCGCCGCTGCAGCTGCCCAAATCCGCTCGGCTGCAATGGGTTTGATTGCGCTGGGCGTACAGCCCGGTGACCGGGTGGCCATCTTTTCGGCCACCCGGTACGAGTGGGCGATCCTCGATTTCGCGATCCTGTCCGTCGGCGCAGTGACGGTCCCGATCTACGAGACGTCGTCGGCCGAGCAGGTGCGCTGGGTGCTGCAGGACTCTGAGGCGGTGCTGACGTTCGCAGAAACCGACGCGCACGCAACGATGGTCAGCGAGCTCACCGGCCAGCTACCCGCGTTGCGCCGGGTGCTGCATATCGACGGCTCGGGCCGCAAGGCGCTCGACCAGCTCACCGAAGAAGGCGCGTCGGTCGACCCGGACGAGGTCACAAACCGGGTCCAGGCGTTGCGCAGCGCTGACCCGGCGACGCTGATCTACACGTCGGGAACCACCGGGCGACCCAAGGGCTGCCAACTCACCCATTCCAACCTGGTCTACGAGACCCGCGGCGCCAAAGAGGTACTGCCCACACTGCTGACGAAGGGCGAACGGCTGCTGGTCTTTCTGCCGCTGGCGCACGTGCTGGCCCGGGCAATCACGATGGCGGCGTTCGCCAACAAGGTCACGGTCGGATTTACCAGTGACATCAAGAATCTGCTGCCGATGTTCGCGGTGTTCAAGCCGACGATCGTGGTGTCGGTGCCGCGGGTCTTCGAGAAGGTGTACAACACCGCCGCGCAAAACGCCGCCAACGACGGCAAAAAACGGATCTTCGACATCGCCGCGCAGACTGCCGTCGACTGGAGCCAGGCCTGCGACCGCGGCGGCCCGGGCCTGCTGCTGCGGGCCAAGCATGCGCTCTTCGATCGGTTGGTCTACCACAAGCTGCGCGCGGCGTTGGGCGGCGACTGCCGCGCCTCCATCTCCGGCGGCGCGCCACTGGGCGCGCGGCTGGGCCACTTCTACCGCGGCGTGGGCTTGACGGTCTACGAGGGCTACGGGCTGACCGAGACCAGTGCGGCCATCACCGTCAACCAGGTCGGCGCCTTGAAGATCGGCACCGTCGGAAAACTCTTGCCTGGCAACAGCATGCGCATCGCCGACGACGGCGAGCTGCTGGTTCGCGGGGGCGTGGTGTTCAGCGGCTATTGGCACAATGAGCAAGCCACCGCAGAGGCATTCACCGACGGTTGGTTCAAAACCGGTGACCTCGGCCAGGTCGACGAGGACGGCTATTTGACCATCACCGGCCGCAAGAAGGAGATCATCGTCACCGCGGGCGGTAAGAATGTCGCGCCGGCGGTGCTCGAGGACCAGTTGCGGGCACATCCGTTGATCAGCCAGGCCATGGTGGTCGGCGACGCCAGGCCGTTCGTCGGGGCGCTGATCACGATCGATCCTGAGGCTTTCGACGGGTGGAAACAGCGCAACAGCAAGGCCGCCGACATGTCGGTGGGCGATCTGACCACCGATCCGGACCTGGTCGCCGAGGTGGACGCCGCGGTCAAACAAGCCAATCTGGCTGTCTCGCATGCCGAGTCCATCCGCAAGTTCCGGATTCTGCCGGTCGACTTCACCGAAGACACCGGTGAGCTGACCCCCACCATGAAGGTCAAGCGCAAGGTGGTGTCGGAGAAATTCGCCCCCGACATCGAAGCGATCTACTCGGCCTGAGGCCGAGCAGACGTAAAGCACCCAAAACGGTCCGTCTCCATGGACTTTCGCGTCTGCTAGCCGGGCATGGCCCGGCAAACACCGCTGTTAGGCGTCCAAAAGCGCGGCCATGCGTGCGGCCAGCGTGTCCCACCGCCAGTTCTCCGTCACCCACTTCCGCCCCGCAGCACCCATCGCCGCGGCCCGGTCGGGATCGGCCAACAGCCCACCGACCGCGTCGGCAACCTGGTTAACCGAGCGACCGTCAACAACAAGCCCAGTTACGTTGTGCTGTACAGTTTCCGGCGCTCCGCCCGAGCATCCGGCAACCACCGGCACTCCCGTGGCGGACGCCTCCAGGAACACGATGCCCAGCCCCTCGACGTCCAGGCCCGCACCTCGAGTTCGGCAGGGCATCGCGAAAACATCGGCCATCGCATGATGCGCGGGTAGCTCAGCACCGGAAACTGCACCGGTGAAGAAGACGTGGTCGGCCACCCCGCAACGCTGGGCCAGCCGGCGCAGCGCCGACAGGTAGGGACCCCCGCCGACGATGACCAGCGCGGCGCCGTCGACCCGCTGCCGGATCGCCGGCAGCGCCCGGATCAGCATGTCCTGCCCTTTGCGCGGCACCAGCCGCGACAGGCAGACCACAGTCGGCCGCTGGCCCAGCCGGTAGCGGGCCCGCAACTCGTCGCGGCTCGCCAGGTCGGGCCGGAACCGGTCCGTGTCCACCCCGGGCGGCAGGTACTCCAACGCCGCCTCGCGCCCGAATGCCGACGCGAACCGGGCACGGGTGTAGCGGCTGACGAAGGTCACCACATCGGTGCGGTCGCCGATGCAGCGCAGCACCGACCGGGCCACCGGCAGCATCGACCAGCCCACCTCGTGGCCATGCGTGCTGGCCAGCACCCGAGTCACGCCAGCCCGTCGAGCGCGGTCCGCCAGCAATGCCAGCGGCGCCGCGGCGCCAAACCAGACGGTGTCGATGTCGTAGGTGGCGATCAGGCTGCGCATCCGGATGTCGACAGCCGGACCGGGCAGCATCAGCGTGCCCGGGTGGCGCACCACCTGATAGCCGGCGGCGCGTGCGTCGAAGGCGTCGGCGCCTTTCCATTGCGGCGCATACACCGTCACCGCATGCGACCCGATGTTGACGATCCTGCGCACCAGCTCTTCCAGATAGGACTGAATGCCGCCACGGCGAGGCGGAAAGTCGTTGGTCACCAGCAAGACCCGAGCCACCCGGAAAGGCTAGCGGGTGAGCCACTGCTGCCAGCGGGTGAGCAGGCTGGCCGGTTCGGTGCCCAGCACCGCACGCATCGCAGCGGTCGCCTCGGCATGTCCGACGCCGCAGGCCGCGAGGTACAACCGGCGCAACGTCGCCGTTCCGTAAGCGTCGGCCACGAAGCGGGCAAACCACCATGCCTTGTCATAGCCCAGCGAGCGCTGCGGCCCTGGTACGTCGAGGTCGGTGTCGGAGGGCAGCGCGGCCGCCAATGTGGGAGGCGCCGACGTGGCTGGCCGCGCAACAAAGTCGGCCACCCCTTCAGTCAGCCAGCGCGGCGCATCAAGAGCGGTTTCGGCGCGAGCTGCGTAGTGAAAAAGCTCGTGGCGCAACACTATTCGCAGCGACGTATCGCTCATGGCGGCGGCGCCTGGCGCGAATACGATGCGCTGGCCGAGCACCGCCCGATGCTGGGGCGCGACGCGGTCGGCGACGGTGACCGCCGCGATATCGGCCCACTGCGCCGCCGTACCGCCGGCAGCGGCCACGAACTGCTGCTGCGAACCCGTCGCCACCACCGTGATCTGGCGCGGCCACGCCGGCCCCCAGAAAGCCTGTACCGCGTCGACAGCCTCACCCATCTCGGAGCCGACGCGAGCCAAAAGCCGGTCCGTCTGAGGCCCCCCGAGGCTGACCAGCCGCACCGTGCGGCCCCCAGCGACGACAACCGTCGGCGCGGTGCTGGTAGCGCTGGCTGCAGCAGGGTGGTCTCGGGGACCTGCCAACACCGCTGACCCGAGGCTCAACTCGACGAGAAGTGCGCCCGCTAACAGCACCGGCTGCCACCGGCGACTGAACGTTTCGGCTAAGGCTCTCAGTAGCGGCGCGCGTTGTGGATCGGGCCCGACGAGGTCATCGGCACCACCCGCACCGGCTGACCATAGGTCGAGGAATGAACCATCAGACCGTCGCCGATATAGATGCCGGTGTGCGACGCGTCGGAGTAGAACGTCAGCACGTCACCGGGCTGCAAATCCGACAGCGCCACCGGTTGCCCGCCGTTCGCCAACGCTTGACTGGAGTGCGGCAGCGGGATACCGGCCTGCTGGAATGCCCACATCACCAAGCCGGAGCAGTCGAACCCGCCGGGCGCGGCACCGCCCCACGAGTAGGGCTGGCCGACCTGGGTGAGGGCCGCCTGCACGGCGACCGCGGCAGCACCCGAACCGGGACCGGCGGGCGGCAGCGCGTCAGG
>NZ_DASRBZ010000680.1:0-2753 GCF_035653355.1 Mycobacterium sp.
GCGCACTACGTGCGGCACATCCCGGCATCGACCCGGTCCGGGCGAACTCCCTGGCCTGGCAGCAGGGCAAGCGCCTGCTTCAAGAAGCGATCGACGAACGCCTGGATTTCGCCATCGAAACGACACTCGGCGGCAGCACCATGCTGCGGTTGCTCATGCACGCGGCTGCCCTCGGGATCGAAGTGCGCGTCTGGTATGTCGGGCTGCCCAGTGCCGAAGCACACATCGAACGAGTCCGGCATCGCGTACGCGCCGGCGGCCACGACATTCCCGAAGCCGACATCCGGCGACGGTACCGGCACAGCCGGCTGAATCTGGTGCGGTTGCTGCCGGCGCTCACTGAGCTGCGCGTTTACGACAACTCGGCCGACGCCGACCCGACTGCCGGCCACGCGCCGCGGCCCCCGCTGGTGCTGCACGTCAAGCGGGGCCGGATCGTCGACCCGGATGATCTGTCGTCGACGCCCGAATGGGCCAGACCCATCGTGGCCGCCGCACTTAAACTCGAGCAATGAACCGTGCGCAAACCTTTACCCCGCCGTGCTGCGAATGTGACGGCGGTACAGCACTGTTCATTGCAGTCCAACAGATGAGGAGCGGCAGATGCCGACACTGGGGAACCGTCGCATGAGGATTTCACTTGCGGCGTGGGTGGGCGTGGTCACGTCGGCTACCGTAATGGCGGTGCCGGCGCAGGCGAATCCCCTTGACGACCAATTCCTCTCGTCGCTCAGCAACGCCGGCGTCAACTACGGCGATCCCGGCGGCGCGGTGGCCCTGGGCCAGTCCGTCTGCCCGATGCTGGCCCAGCCGGGCGGAACGTTCGCCGCGGCCGCATCAAACATCAGCGGTCACAACGGCATGTCGCCGGGGATGGCGCAGATGTTCACCAGCATTGCGATATCAATGTATTGCCCGTCGATGATGGCGTCGATCGCCAACGGCAATATGCCAAACCTGCCGCAAGTTCCTTGCATGCCAGGTATCTAGCGCGTTCCCAAGGGGTCGATCGTCGCCGCGATGTAGCACATCGCAGCCCCCACCGTCGCCAGTGCGACGAAGTCAATTCCCTTGCTGCGCACTGCTAAAAGCCCGGCCCGCTCGTCGGGCAAAACCAGCCGCAAAGCCGCGGCCACCCCGACGCCGATCCCGATCAACAGCGCACCGCGCCGCCAGAAATTCAAACCCGCCAACGCGAATGCCGCGACGAAGATCAGCACGACCACCAGGATCGGCCACTGCGCGGCCACGATCCGGTGGGTGTGGTCCCGCACGGTCACTGTGCAGCCTCGGCCAATTCGACCACGTTCGTCAGCAAGAACGCCCGCGTCAACGGGCCCACGCCACCAGGATTCGGCGACACGTAACCGGCGACCTCCCACACGTCCGGATGCACGTCGCCGACCAGCCCGTCGTCGGTGCGGCTGACCCCGACGTCGACGACCGCGGCGCCCGGCCGCACCATGTCGGCGGTCAACAGATGCGGCACGCCCACCGCGGCGACGATGATGTCGGCTTGCCGGGTCAACGCGCGCAGATCACGAGTTGCGGTGTGGCACAAGGTAACTGTGGCATTTTCGGTGCGGCGGGTGAGCAGCAGTCCCAGCGGGCGACCGACCGTCACACCCCGGCCGATGACCACAACGTGGGCTCCTGCAATCGGCACGTCGTAGCGCCGCAGCAGATGTACGATGCCGCGCGCCGTGCATGGCAGCGGCGCCGGGGTGCCTAGCACCAGCCGGCCGAGATTGGTCGGGTGCAGACCGTCGACGTCCTTGGCCGGGTCGACGCGCTCCAAGGCCGCGTTCTCGTTGAGCTGCTTGGGCAGCGGCAACTGCACGATGTACCCGGTGCAGCTCTGGTTGGCGTTGAGCTCGTCGATGGTCTCGTCGAGCTTTGCCTGGCTAATGTCGGCCGGCAGGTCGCGGCGGATCGAGGTGATGCCGACTTTGGCGGAATCCGAATGCTTGCCGCGGACGTAGGCGTGGGACCCGGGGTCGTCGCCCACCAGGATGGTGCCCAGGCCGGGCGTGCGGTCCGCTGCAGTCAACGCCGCAACACGTTGTTTGAGGTCGACGAAAATCTCGTCGCGTGTGGTCTTGCCGTCCAGCCTGATCGCACCCACGCCTGACAGTCTGGCACGCCCGGCGCGCGGTCCAGTGATGGCGACCCGCTGCGCCTGGCTTCGCCGCGCTTGCGATCGCCGCCCCGCCCAATGATGGCGACCCGCTGCGCCCGGCTTCGCCGCGCTTGCGATCGCCATTTACGCTCCCCGTATGCCTCCGGATGTGTTCGCCCCGGCCAAACTCGGTCCGCTGACCCTGCGCAACCGCATCATCAAGGCCGCCACGTTCGAGGCCCGCACGCCTGACGCACTTGTCACCGACGACCTGATCGAGTACCACCGGCTGCCGGCCGCCGGCGGGGTCGGGATGACGACCGTCGCTTACTGCGCGGTCTCCCCGGGCGGGCGCACCGGCGGCAACCAAATCTGGATGCGCCCCGAGGCGGTGCCGGGGCTGCGCCGGCTCACCGAGGCCGTGCACGCCGAAGGCGCGGCGGTGAGCGCACAGATCGGCCACGCCGGCCCGGTGGCCGACGCCCGGTCGAATAAGGCCCAGGCGCTGGCGCCGGTGCGGTTTTTCAACCCCATCGGGATGCGCTTCGCCCGCAAGGCCACCCGAGACGACATCGACGAAGTCGTCGCCGCGCACGCCAACGCCGCTCGGCTGGCCGTCGAGGCGGGGTTCGAC
>NZ_DASRBZ010000681.1:0-4168 GCF_035653355.1 Mycobacterium sp.
GTCCCACCAGCACCACATTGCGAACGGCGGCTGGACTGTCTACAGCGGGGGCGGCTCCGGCGCCCTGAGCACTAGTCGCCTTGTCTGCCATGACGTTCCTCTCCTTGCATCCCGGGTCGCTTCACTCGCCCACACATCAAGGTGGCGATACCACCCTGCTGCCGGGGTGTGGCCCAGATCACGGACCTACTAGTCACCTTCCCCTTAACACCCACCCAGCACAAGACCGAGCGATGCGGCCATCGACTCAGGCTCCGGTCAGCGGTCCAGAATGGCCTGGACAGCAGCGTGTTGAGAAGCAGAAATGCCGGTGGGACAATCGGACCCATGAACGCGGGCCTACCGGTCCCGCTGGCTGGGCAAAGAACGGTCGCATGGTGATCGTGGTCGACGTGATCGCCGCGGCGGGTGTCATCGGTGCGCTATTTCTGGCGAGCAGCGTGCGCGTGGTCAAGCAATTCGAACGAGGCGTCGTCTTCCGGTTCGGGCGAGTCCTGCCCCGGGTGCGCCAGCCGGGGCTGACTTGGCTGCTTCCGGTGGCTGATCGCATGCAGAAGGTCAACATGCAGATCATCACGATGCCAGTGCCTGCCCAGGACGGCATTACCCGCGACAACGTCACCGTCCGGGTAGACGCCGTCATCTATTTCAAGGTGTCGGATCCGGTGCGAGCCGCCGTCGACGTTCAGGACTACATGTCCGCGATCGGGCAGGTCGCGCAGACGTCGCTGCGATCGATCATCGGCAAGAGCAACCTCGACGACCTGCTGTGCAACCGGGAGGGACTCAACCAGGGCCTGGAGCTGATGATCGATAGCCCGGCGCTGGGCTGGGGAATCCACATCGACCGCGTCGAAATCAAGGACGTGGTGCTGCCCGACTCGATGAAGAGGTCGATGTCGCGGCAGGCCGAGGCCGAACGGGAGCGACGCGCTCGGGTGATCACTGCCGACGGCGAGCTGCAGGCCTCCCAGAAATTGGCCGCCGCCGCACAAGTGATGGCCGACCACCCGGCCGCGCTGGAACTGCGCCTGCTGGAAACGGTGGTCGAAGTGGCCGCCGAGAAGAACTCCACGCTGGTGCTGCCTTTCCCGGTCGAGCTGCTGCGGTTCTTGGAACGCCTGACACCGGAACGATCACTTGCCGAGGACAGCGCCGACTCGCCTACCGAACCGACATCGACCTGAGACGATCGTGTTCAAGCGTGCCAGCTGACCCAACGCTGCACCGCAATGGCGATCACCGGGCCGTCTAACGAAACCGATTGATACTGGGCGTATTTCGCGCGCAACAACTGATATCCCATGTCCAGGGCATCCCCGTCGTCATGAACCGACGCCACACCGTCGACACGAACCCACCACAACTGCGTCCAGTCGTCGACATAGTGGTCGACAAGCATGCTGACCTGCGGGTTGTTGTCGATATTGGCCAGCCGCCGCAGCCGTTGTGTCGTCTTGGGTTTGGCGTCGACGGCCGTGTAGACGATGTCATCGCGAAGCGCAAACACCACCGGCACCAGGTGCGGCATGCCGCCAGGCGTTACGGTGGCCAGTCGCGCGATCGGCGCGTCGGAAAACCGGGCTTTCGGGTCGAATTCGACCACGTGGCCAGCTTAAAACCGACCAGCACGGTTAGGTTGACCTCATGTCGGCCGAGACGCAGATCACCAACCTGCTATACCGCTACGCCGAGTACATGGACAGCGGCGATCTGGCCGGCGCGGCGGCTCTGTTCGAGCACGCCCGTCTGCGGATCGGCGACGCCGGCGATGGCACTGTCGACGCGGCGGCCATGCTGGCGATCTGGAAGGCCACGGTGGTGCTCTACCCCAACGGGACGCCTCGAACCAAGCACCTTGTTACCAACCCGGTCATCGAGGTCGACGAGGACGCCGGCACGGCGAGCTGTCGCAGCTACTACACAGTGCTGCAGCAGACCGACGACTTTCCGCTGCAGCCGATCGTCACCGGCCGCTACCACGATCGGTTCGAACGCGTGGACGGCGCGTGGAGGTTCTGCTTTCGGGACTACACACTCGTGGACATGGTCGGTGACCTAAGCCACCACCTCACCGGGCCCATCACGCCCGACCGGTGATTGCATCGCATCGTTTGTCGAAGCGATGGTCCGGTTATTCCGTACCCCGTGCTCGCGCGGCACGCCACTGCAGGATGCGGATCTCGACACGGGCATGCAGACTACGGTGAAGAGGCTGACCAGGTTACTGTCAAGGCACAAAGGCTGCGACAATCCTTCAGTCTTACGCCTATCGGGAGGTGACGGGATGAGCGGATGGCACCGCCGGATACCACGGTGGTCGTCGTGCTTACTGAGTCTGACGGCTGTGGCGGGATTGGCTTTTGCCACGGCACCGGCCTACGCGTCGCCGCCCACACTGGACCGGTTCCGTGAAGCGCCCGCCCCGATCGACCCGCTGGCGGCTGTCTCGCAGGTAGGCCCGCAGATCGTCGACATCGACACCAAGCTGGGCTACCAGAGCGCGGTAGGCGCCGGAACGGGCATCGTGATCGATCCCGGCGGCGTGGTGCTGACCAACAACCATGTCATCGCCGGGGCGACCGATATCAGCGCCCGCGACATCGGGAATGGCCAGTCCTACCCCGCCGAGGTAATCGGCTACGACCGCAACCATGACATCGCCGTGCTGCAGCTCGGTGGCGCAGGCGGACTGCCCACGGCCAATATCGGCGACTCGTCCACAGTTCGGGTCGGCGATCCGATTGTCTCGCTCGGCAACGCCGGCGGTGTCGGCGGAGCACCCAGCGCTGTCCCCGGCCGCGTCACCGCGCTGAACCAGACCGTCTCGGCGGCCGACGCGTTGACCGGTAGCTCCGAGACCCTCAGCGGCTTGATCCAGGTCGACGCGGCGATACGTCCCGGCGACTCGGGCGGCCCGACGGTCAACAGCGCCAACCAGGTGATCGGCATGAACACCGCTGCTTCCGACAACTACAAACTGGGCCGCGGCGAAGGGTTCGCGATCCCGATCAATCAAGCCATGGCGATCGCCGGCCAGATCCGCTCCGGCGCCGCGTCGCCAAGCGTGCACATTGGTCCCACGGGATTCCTCGGCATCGGTGTTTCCGACGCCAGGGGCGGCGCAGGGGCGGTTATCCAGCGGGTGATCTCTCCGGGTCCGGCCGCCGACGCGGGAATCACCCCAGGTGACGTGATCACGTCGGTAAACGGCCAGCCGGTCAACTCGGCCACTGGGCTGACCAACATCCTCGATCAGCACCATCCCGGCGACACCGTCGCACTAGGCCTGCAAAGCGGGATGGGCGGGTCGCGTACCGTGAATGTGACCTTGGCACCGGGACCGCCTGGCTGATCCCTGTGCCGGACGCAGCCGCATGGCATGGCTCAATTCGTTTGGGCCACAGGGGGTTAGCTGTGGTGGATCTCGGATACCTGTAGACTCGTGGACTTGACGAGAGACACTAAAGACGCCGTCGAACACCATCCGGCCGAGGGCAGCCACGTCCAAGCCGGCGTCGTCGAGCATCCCAGCGCGGACGACTTCGCCGACGCCGTTGCGCTGCCTGCCGATCGAACCTGGTACAAGCACGCCGTCTTCTACGAAGTGCTGGTGCGGGCGTTCTACGACGCCAACGCGGACGGCTGCGGCGACCTGAGCGGGCTGACCGAGAAGCTCGACTACCTGCAATGGCTGGGCGTCGACTGCATCTGGCTGCCCCCGTTCTACGATTCGCCGCTGCGTGACGGCGGCTACGACATCCGCGATTTCTACAAGGTGCTACCCGAATTCGGGACCGTCGACGACTTCGTCGCGTTGCTCGATGCCGCTCACCGCCGGGGCATTCGGGTCATCACCGACCTGGTGATGAACCACACATCGGTCTCGCATCCGTGGTTTCAGGAGTCACGCCGTGACCCCGACGGACCCTATGGTGACTACTACGTCTGGAGCGACACCAGCGAGAAGTACACCGACGCCCGGATCATCTTCGTCGACAGCGAAGAGTCGAACTGGACCTTCGACCCGGTGCGCCGCCAGTTCTACTGGCACCGGTTCTTCTCCCACCAGCCGGACCTGAACTATGACAACCCGGCCGTGCAGGAAGCGATGATCGACGTCATCCGGTTCTGGCTGGGCCTGGGCATCGACGGTTTCCGGTTGGAC
>NZ_DASRBZ010000682.1:0-9703 GCF_035653355.1 Mycobacterium sp.
AGAATGGTCGCGGACAAAACACCGCCGATGCGTCTCACACTACTCGGGTCCAGAAGGGGCGGCTCATCAACGCCGCACAGGCCAGGGGCGGCATCGACGTGCCGTCGTGGGACACCATGGAGAAGGGAAGGAGGCGATCACCGGTGGCTGGTCGGTACCTGCTGCACCAGCGCGACGTCGCCGACGCGTGGCACGACCAGCCGTTAACTGCTTTGGTCATACGGGCCCAGAACTGGCTGATCGGCTCGGATCCTGGGTTGTTGCGGCTGCGGATGGCCAGCCGCACCACGGCCGCGTTGGCCTGCGCGTTGGCGATCCTCTACGTCCTGACCAGGGCGACCGGCCAGCCCGTCACCGTCGCCCTGCTCGGGGTGCTGATCACCATGGTGTCGGGACGGGCCGTCAACGAGCCGGATCCGCGTCGGCAGAAGATCACGATGGCGCTGCTGCCGCTGCCCGCCGCACTGGCCATTACCGCCGGCACGGTGCTGGCGCCGCACAAGGTGGTCAGCGACGTCGTGTTCGTGGGCATCGTGTTCGGGGCGGTCTATATTCGTCGCTTTGGCCCGCGCGGACGAGCGCTGGGAATGGTCATGTTCATGGCCTACTTCTTCACGTTGTTTCTGCGAGCCACAACCGCCGAACTGCCCTGGCTGATCGGGGCGATCGTGGTGGGCACGGCTTGCAGTTTCGTGATCACCACCTACGTGCTGCCTGATCGACCCGAACGCGTGCTGCAAGCCACTATGCGGTCGCTGCGGGCGCGGATGGCCATCGTCGTCGGCACCACCGCCGAGGCGATAGCAGCGGGGCGGCTCGACGAACGGCGGCGCCGCCGGCTGCGGGCACGGATCGCCCGGCTCAACGACACCGCGCTGATGGTCCAGAGTCAGATTGAAGACAAAGTCAACCCAGCGCCGCTGTGGCCCGGAGTCAGCGGCGAAGACCTGGCGCTGTGGCTGTTCGACGCGGAGCTCACCGTCGAGCGGGTCGTCACCGCCGGTGCACGCCTGGCTGACGCCGGCGCGGAAATACCCGCCGCAACGCGTGCCGAACTGGCCGCAGCGCTCAGCCAGCTGGCCAGGGCGATCCGGCTGCCGCAACCCGAGGGTCTGCGCCGCGTCGCCGACCGGGCTCAGCAGCTGATCGATCGACACTCCGGCGAGGCCCTGGTGCGTCGCCTCGGGTTGGCTGTGATTGCCACGGCCACAGCGGCGTCCGAAGTCCGCGCAATGGTCGACCGCGCCAGCGGCGCGAGCACGGCCCCGCCGCCACACAAGGCCGAGCCGGACAAACCTCCCACCGGGCTGCGGCCGACCACCCGGCAGGCCGTCCAGGTCGCCGTGGCTGCATCATTGGCGATCGTCGTCGGCGAATTGGTATCCCCCGCGCGTTGGTATTGGGCGGTGATCGCCGCGTTCGTGATCTTCGCCGGCACCAATACCTGGGGTGAAACCCTCACCAAGGGCTGGCAACGGATGCTGGGCACCGCGCTCGGGGTGCCCTGCGGCATCTTGATTGCCACGCTGGTGTCCGGCAACCGCGCCGTGTCGTTGGTGCTGGTCTTCGTGTGCCTGTTCTGTTCCTTCTATTTCATGAGGGTCGCCTACAGCCTGATGACCTTCTGGATCACCACGATGCTGGCGTTGCTGTACGGGCTGCTTGGCCAGTTCACGTTCGGCTTGCTGCTGCTGCGCATCGAGGAAACCGCCATAGGTGCCGTCATCGGGATCGCCGTGGCAATCCTGGTGCTGCCGACCAACACCCGCACAGCGATCCGCAGCGACGGCCATACCTTTTTGACGACGCTGTCCGAGCTGATCGAGGGTTCGGTGGCCAGTCTGTTCGGCGGCAAAGAAGCGACCAGCCCCACCGACAAGGCGCGTGAACTCGACCGCAACCTGCAACAGTTCCGGACCACCGCCAAGCCGCTGCTCGCCGGCGTGGCCGGCATCTCCGGGCGGCGCAGTATCCGGCGCGCCCTGCGGGTGCTTTCGGCCTGTGACCGCTACGCGCGAGCCCTGGCCCGCAACAGCGAACGCTACGGCGATCCCTCCCCGCAGCTGGTGGATGCCGTCACCTCGGCTGCCGCGCAGATACGTCGCAACGTCGAGGCGTTAGATGCCGTCCCCTACCAGCACGCCATCGTCGCGCCGGCGACCGACTTCCTCGACACCGCGGAAAGCCTCGTCTGCCAACAGGACGGCGATCCGGAGCCCGGCTCTGATGGGCGGCGGCTGCTGTCGGCGTTACAAGCTCTGCGGCAGATCGACCGCGCCGTCGTCACCGAAGCCGTCGACCTGGGCGCTGACGAGCGCACGAAGCTACCGGGCAGAAGCTCAAGGTGACGTTTGCGACCTGCCCGAATCGGCTACTGGACGAGTTACTGGCACTGATTCGGGACAGTGCAGGCGATCCGTGGAGGGCAAGTGAGCGCCTATCAGACGCTGGTGGTCGGGACCGACGGCTCGGAGACGTCGTTGCGCGCGGTACAGCGCGCAGCCCAAATTGCCGCCGAGTCGAACGCCAAGCTGATCATTGCGACGGGATGCCCGTCGAGCTCATCGGCCGAGCAAAAATCGTCCGCGATCTTGCAGAAAGCCAGCGACCGCGCCAAGGCGGCCGGGGCGAACCACGTCGAGCAGCAGGCGATCCGGGGCGCCCCAGCACATGCGCTGGTGGACCTGGCGCATCAAGTCAAGGCTGATCTGCTCGTCGTCGGCAGGGTAGGACTGGACCCGATCATCGGCCGGTTGGCGTCGGTTCCGGGCAACGTCGCAAGCAGGGCCCAAACCGACGTGTTGATCGTCAACACCACGGGCTCAGCTAGTTAAGGGTTGTGTCACTTCGGTGAAGCCGTTAGTTGATCGGCTTCCTGCTGACGGCTACAGAGAAAGTGGAGACTGGTTCCATGAACGACACCCCGAGGGGTACCGTGCGCCGCTCCGCTGAAGGCGCACTGCTGGTGCGCGAATTCCGCGGTGACAAGTTGGGCTGGAAGCTGGTGCCGTCAGAGTCCGAACACTGTGTGTTCTTTGTCGATCGAGAAGTTGACCCGACGTGGCTGGACTGGCCGATCATCTGGTGCCCCGATGCCTCGTTCCACGAACAGGACAACATTCGCCGTGCCCGTGGCGGTCGCCCATGAACTTGGACGGCGCAGGTAGCCGGCAGGCGGCGCACTAGTTACGTTTTGGGGACACCTTGCCGCTGAAGTGGCGTGGGTCATTGGCGCCTTCGCGGGTAACCGCGATGATTGC
The DNA here is from genome assembly GCF_035653355.1 of Mycobacterium sp. Classification (GTDB taxonomy): domain Bacteria; phylum Actinomycetota; class Actinomycetes; order Mycobacteriales; family Mycobacteriaceae; genus Mycobacterium. The sequence goes on from NZ_DASRBZ010000682.1 coordinate 3,261, forward strand.
TCCCATGTTGTTCGAGCTTGCGCGATCCTTCGCGCTTTTGCGAATTCGAGCGCGGGGGATTCGTCGGCCTCGCCAGACAGGCACCGCACGGCCAGGTGCTGACGTAGGGCATCGAGGCAACCCTGCGGCAAGGAAAGATGCCGTGCCGGACGCCACAATGCCGTAGCGGGCGGTCTGGTTACCAACTGTGCCCGTCGGGGTATGCGGTGTCCGCCAGCTCGCATCGACGGGAAGCGATATGACGGAACCCCACCAAGAGCAACCGAGTCACGATCAGCAGCTGGAAGACATCGTCGATCAGCTTGACGAGAAGGTCGCCGACGAACGAGAAGCCGAAGGGGTTCCCGGCAAACCCAGCGACCGTGAACAGGCCGCTGTCCGCGGCTCTGAAGGCTCGGAGGACGAACCGCCGGATTAAGAGCTCGGCTGAACGGCGTTCACGTCGGACTGCTCGCTGGTCGCGATAAAGTCCTCGATCAGCTCAACCACCTCTGTAGGCGCTTCCACCTGCGGGAAGTGACCGACATCCTGCAGCACTTCGAGACGTGTGTCAGCGCGTGCTTCGTGTGCGGCGTAGGCGTGGTCGACGGGGATGATGTTGTCCTCCTCACCCCAGATCGCCATGACCGGTAGCTCGGCACGCAGCTGCAGCCTGTTCAGCGCACTGACCGCCTGCCCGCGGTAATCCACCACGGATCGCAGCGTGCGCAGGAACGACTGCCGCGTCTGCCGGTCCGAGAGCGACGAGTAGGCGCTCCACAACTCGGCGCCGCGCGGCGAATGAATGCCCGCGCCTCGCACCCATGACCGCAGCTTGTTGCCCACGGTGAGCACCGGCGTCGGCGCAATGACCGGCAAAATTAGCTCCGCTCCGGGAGCCGAGAGCAGCCGCAGCACCCATCCGACATCCGGACCGAGGCCGCCGCTGCCGATCAGGATCAACCGCTTGACGTAGTCCGGGTGCTGGTAGACGAACTGCATGGCCACACCGCCGCCAAGCGAGTGACCAATCACGGTGGCGTGGCTGATGCCGAGTTCGTCGAGGAAATCGCGCAGCCAGACCGCGAATGCACCCAGCGAGTAGTCGCCCCGCGGTTTCGCCGACTCGCCGTGGCCCAACAGGTCCGGCGCGATCACCCGGAATCTTTTCGACAACTGCGGCAGCACCGACCGCCAAGTGGCTGAACTGCCCGCCATGCCGTGGATGAGTAGCAGCACTTCCCCGTCGCCGGCGTCACGGTAGGCCACCCGATCGCCGTGCAACTCCAAATACTTCAATTCGTTCATTGATCCCTTACCCCTCGGCGCCTCAGCGATTCGGCCGGGCTGTCGTGGCAGAAAACCCTAGGTCTGCTTCTAGGGGATTAGATGCAACTCGCAGTCTCCAGGATAGGAGAACGGTGGCAGGTCCAGGATTCGACCCTGGGTACGAACCCCGTCAGCATGCCGCGGTAGTTGATCTTGGAGGCCATCTTGTGGCGAATGGCCGTATCTGAAGCAATGGTCACAACTGGTGCGCAGGACTCGATCACTCAGCCTGGATTGCTGCGCGCATGAGGCGGCGGGCGCGGGATACGGCGCCGGTTGAGCCCATCAGCTGAATTTCCTGATTCGCCGCCATGATCACTCCTGTCCACACGAAGACAACGTCTTCAGGCACCAGCGTTCTTGGGATCGAGCCTTGTCGCTGAGCGACTTCGATCTCGGCCCTGAGGAAGTCTTGCCACAACCGGATCATGTCGCGCAGTCGATCCCTCAACACGCCGGGTCTTCCGTCGAGTTCGCATGAGGCCGCCGTGACAAAGCAACCGTTAGGGAATGGTCCGCTTTCTAGGTAGCTGGTCCAGCGTTGAATTACCTCGTTAAGCCGGGGCATCCCCGCTGGCTTCGCGCGAGCTGCTTCTATCACCTGCTGGCGGAAAAGGCTCACAGCACGTTCCAGCGTGGCGATCTGCAGCTTTTCCTTTGACCCGAAAGGACCAATCACTCCGGCCTTGCTCATCCCCAGCCGGGTCGCCAGCGAGCCGATTGTCAACCCTTCCAAGCCGCCAACGGACGCTTGCTGAACACAGGCATCGACGATCCGTGAACGGGTCTCCTGCGCCGCACCCATCGAACGCCTAGGGCTCACTTCCTTGTTATAGCAGACGATCGTCCGCTATATTGCGATCGATCGTTCGCTAAAGGGGTGATGGGATGCGTATCCGCTGGCTGGGCTGGGCTGGTGTCGAACTTGAGAGCCACGGCGAACACATAGTCGTCGATCTGCTTGGCGATCCCACGGGAGTGCTGGAGGGTACCGGACTTGAGGGGGTCATGCCCGTGGTTGTGCCTCCCGAGGGCGCGGGCGATGTGGTGGCCGGGCTCTGCACGCACCTTCACCGTGATCACGCCGATGCCGGTGCCCTCGCGTCCACACTCCGCGCAGATGGCCCCGTGTATCACCCGATCTCATTCGGTGGTGACGACCACGAAAACCTGTGGCTGCTCAAGGCGGATCACGAACTTAACCAGCATCAGCTGAGCCGACGCAGCCTGCAGTACTGGCAAACAGCCGAAGCGGGCCCGTTCCGCATTGCAGCGATTCCTGCGGTGGATGCGTTAGGAGACCCCCAGGTATCCTACGCGATTGAAGCCGGCGGAAAACGCGTCATTCACTTAGGCGACAGCATGTTTCACGGCTACTGGTGGCGTGCTGCTCGCCGGTTTGGCCCGTTCGACGCCGTACTCACTCCGATCAACGGACCGGTCGTGTGTTTCCCTCATTGCCAACCGCCCAGCCCGTTCGCGTCTACCCTCGATGCCGAGCACGCTGCGGTAGCCGCGCGACTGCTCGGCGCACGCATCGCTATCCCCATCCATTACAACGGATTTCATGTCGACGGGCGCTACATCACCCGCCCGAACGAGCTCGAGGCATTCCTTCAGGCGAGCAGCAACGAAACATATTCGACAGCAGCCTTGGCGCCCGGCGAAGGGCTCGAAATTTAAGAACACCCTTGGCGCACTCGCCGAGCTAGAGACTGACCCCGGCACCTAACTGATGCCGCCCACGGCTCAACACCCTGACCGCACAACGAGCATTGCGCAACCGGGGAACTATGCGCTCAGCTCACCGCCGTGTTGGCTTTCTTCCTGGTGCTTCTCGTGCTGGTGCCAGCGGACGAAGGTCGTGGGGCTTTGCGTCCGGCGCCTTTGGTCGCTGTTCGCGATGTGCGTACGGTGTCAAGGTCGGCCGTCAAGTAATGCTGCAAGGTCGGTGCGACACTTTTCACTAGCGCCTCTACGTCCAATGCGACGATCGGTGGCAATGCGACAACATAACGCGTCAGCGCCAAACCCAATAGCTGACTGGCCACCAGTCCCGCTCGTCGCGGTGCCAAGCGCCCGGGCTCGGTCGACTTGCGGACGAATTTGGTTACTTGTGTGTCGAACACAGTCCTCATCCGTTCAGCAGCAACGGGGTTCGTGGCAGCGGAGCGCAGCAGCAGTGTGGTCGCTTCGTCGGCGAGCTCTCCTTCCCATTTCGACAAGAAGTGGCGCGCAAGCACCTCGCCCAGGTTGTGCCTTGGCACAGGCAGGAGCTCCTCGAGCTGCAAGTCCAAGTCCACTGCGGCGCTGAAAAGGCCCTCCTTGCTTCCGTAGTAGCGCATCACCATGGATGGGTCTACGCCGACCTCGGCGGCGACGGCGCGAATCGTCATCGCCTCATACCCGCGCTCGCTGAGCAGCTTCCTGGCCGCCGACAAAATCGCAGCGCGCGTAGGTGCGGAGCGTGAAGTGAACGCCATAGCCCACAATTGTATGCCTACGCATGTTGCGCGCGCCTCTTTGGAAGAGCGTCCGCTCGAGCTCCTTCCCTGGGAGATATCGAGAAGTCGGTGCGAGAGAAATCATCGAAGCTTGCAATGCCAACAGGTGTTGGCCTACGATTGTAGTGAATGCCGTTAGAAGGGGCTAAAGCCAGCAGAGGAAGATCCGATGCACGCCATGATCCGCCGGTACAAGATGACGGGCTCTATGGATGAACTCATGCACCAAGTCCAGAGACGATTCGCTTCACAACTCAGTGGAGCGGCGGTGTCCGAGCCGGTGCGTGTGCCAGCTGGCATCTTGAGTTACCAGGCCATCCGAACCGGCGACGACACACTTCTGACCGTGACGGTGTTTGAATCAGCTGACCTACTCCAACGCGCGCAACAGGGGGCGGCAGATATCCGCGCTAGCCTTGCCGAATTCTCGGTAGAGGAAATCGAGACCTACGACGGTGAGGTCAACGTCAGCTACGTCAGCAATACACTGTTCCACTCAGCCGCCACGACGGGTGCTGCCGACCGCCAAGGGAACAACCCAGACTGACTTCGCGCCAACTTATCTCGGCATACCGTCGCCCGACGGGAACAGAAGCTGTCACCGCTGTACCGACGTGGGCCTAAACGGGAAAGAGGCCCCCCGGAAAGCTCTGCAGCGTTTCGCGCGCATTGCGCACCAGTTACCCATAAAGACCGACTACTTGCGATGCCAACGTACGTTGGCCTACAATCGTTGGCATTCGAACGCTGGGTGGGCATGAGGAGCGTACGGTGTCGATGTCGCTGGATACTTCGGTCAACGAGTCGGTGCAATCCATGGAAGCGTGATGTTGATCCGGCCCGATAGATATGCCGCCGGCCACACTGTGGATTCTGATCGGTCAGCGGTTTCGGCCGCGCTTAGCGCCTGGCGCAACCATATACGCAACACCAACCACGCGAAAGGATGAGTGTTATGGCCGTCGACTTGCCCAGCAGTCCACTCGCCGCCGTAGACCCGGAATTCGAGAAGATGGCGTTGGAGACCGGAGAGTTCACGTTCGGATTGTCGGGCACCAACATCCGAGAAAAGCTTCTGCAAAACCTGGCTCAGGACGTGTGCCGATCACACCTGGGACTCGCATTCCACATGCACATCACCGCGGCGAAAATGTACGGTATCTCCTACCCTGACATGCTCGCCGTGATCCGATTCACGGCGCCCTATTCCGGTTATCCGGCAGCCGCGGACGCGCTTGCGCGACTACAGCAGGTGGCGCAGGAAATTGGCCTTGACACGGACGATGTCGGTGATCCCGGCACTTCGCCTCGAGCGGCTGAGGCTGCGGAAACGTTCGATATCAACGACGAGTGGATGCGCGGATTCCTCAACTCACGTATCGCGAGGGCATCGTCAGAGCACCGGCTAAACAGGCGAGAGCAAATCATCATTGCGATCACCTGCGACGTCAGCCAGCAGACGCTCGGTGATACCTTCCGCCGGCACCTCACGCTCGCTCTTGAAGCGGGCGTCAGCATCGATGACCTGCGTGACATCATCCGCTTCTGCGCCGAACACAGCGTCGCCCGGGCTACCTCCGCACTGCGCGAGCTTGACAGAGTGCTCAGCGGATAGGCCGCCGATGTCGCGCCAGTATCTAGACCTGTTGTCGCACAGCCTTGTTCACGTCGCAGAGCCCGCCGCACACGATGTCACCCGACCGCGGGGAAGGTCGTCGCCTCGGCGCTGGCGAGTCAGCCCGCCAGCGCCGGCTGCAGAACTGCCTAACACCACCAGCGCTTGACAAAGCCGCGATCCGCGCACGACGCGGCGGGCGAAGTGCGCGCCGATCGACGGCCGTACGCGGCGACGATCTAGTCATTGCGGCGTTGGCCCCGACGGAAGCCGAGCAGAACCTTAAACGAGAAGGGACCGGAAGGCGATCACCATGGCAACACAACATGGGTCGGTGTTGGTGACAGGATCCTCTAGCGGTATCGGCCGCTCGACCGCAATCGCGCTGGCTGAGGCAGGATTCCGAGTCTTCGCCGGGGTGCGCAAGGACGCCGACGGGTACGTCCTGCGTGAGGCCACGCCTCATAGGCGGCTGATACCTGTGATCCTCGATGTCACTGAGGACGACCAGATCACTGCCGCCGCCACACGGATTGCCGAGCTCACCCATGGCGCAGGCTTGGCCGGCCTGGTCAATAACGCCGGCACCGCCCTCGCCCGGCCGATCGAGTTCGTCGAGATTGAGGCGCTGCGCGAACAGTATGAGATAAATGTCATCGGACAAGTGGCTGTCACACAGGCGATGCTTCCCCTACTTCGGGCTGGCCGCGGCCGCGTGATCAACATCGGCTCGGCCGCTAGCTGGACCACCATGCCGTTTGCCGGCGTGCAATGCTCGGTCAAGCACGCCCTGCGGTCAGTCAATGACGCACTGCGCCAGGAACTTAAGCCGTGGTCGATCCCGGTGATCCTCGTCGAGCCGGGGGTGATTAAAACCGCTGCCGTCGACAAGCTTCAGGCCGATCTTGACGACGCGCTAGCAAGTTTGGGGGTTGACGGACGATCGCTGTACGAGGAGTCGTTCCGCGCGATGGTGGCCAGCGCCCTCAGACACGAACAGCACCGCGGCGCACCCG
>NZ_DASRBZ010000683.1:0-11884 GCF_035653355.1 Mycobacterium sp.
CACGTTCTTGATGGGCCTGTTCTTCGTCCTCGGCCAGGGTTACGAGTACTACCACCTGGCCAGTCACGGCACCACCATCCCCGGCAGCGCCTACGGCAGCGTGTTCTACCTGGCCACCGGCTTCCACGGGTTGCACGTGATCGGCGGGCTGATTGCCTTCATCTTCCTGCTCGCCCGAACCGCGATGAGCAAGTTCACCCCAGCGCAGGCCACCGCAGGGATCGTCGTCTCCTACTACTGGCATTTCGTCGACATCGTGTGGATTGCGCTGTTCACGACGATCTATTTCATCCGATGAGCACGCCGGTGGATGGGCACAGCGCGGACAGGAGTGCGCGGTTGAACAAATTGGGGCTGACCCGATTCCTTCGGAGCGATCGCACTCGGCGGCGCTTTCGCCGGCGTGCGTCGGCGGGATTGCTGCTGTTGGTGGCCTTGGCCGCGGCGGGCGCGCTAGCCGCGATCCTGACGCCCAAGCCTCAAGTGGCCGTCGCCGACGAATCCTCATCGGCGCTGCTGCGCACTGGCAAGCAGTTGTTCGACACCTCGTGCGTGACCTGCCACGGCGCCAACCTGCAAGGCGTGGCGGGTCGCGGGCCCAGCCTGATCGGCGTCGGAGAGGCAGCGGTGTACTTCCAGGTCTCCACCGGCCGGATGCCCGCCGAACGTGGTGAGGCCCAAGCGCCCCGCAAACAGCCGATCTTCGACGAAGGGCAGATCGACGCGCTGGGCGCCTACGTGCAAGCCAACGGCGGCGGCCCCACGTTGGTCCGCGACGCGGACGGCAGCATCGCTCAAAAGTCGCTGCGCGGCAACGACTTAGGCCGCGGCGGCGATCTGTTCCGGCTGAATTGCTCGTCCTGCCACAACTTCACCGGTAAGGGCGGGGCGCTGTCGTCCGGCAAATACGCACCGAATCTGGAGCCTCCTAACGAGCAGCAAATGCTCGCGGCGATGCGGACCGGGCCACAGAACATGCCGAAGTTCTCCGATCGTGAGCTTTCGCTCGAGGCGAAGAAGGACATCATCGCCTACGTGAAGACGGTCAGCGAAGAGCGTCAGCCCGGTGGAAACGGCCTGGGCGGCTTTGGACCCGCACCCGAAGGCATGGCCGCGTGGATCATCGGGATGGTCGCGGTCATCGGCGCGGCGCTGTGGATTGGGGCCAGAACATGAGCCGCGCCGGCGACGATGCGAAGCCAAGCGAGGAGGAGCGGCGCACATGAGTGACGTCACCGACCCGGTCGGCGCGGACACCGACGCCGCCCGCACCGCCCCTTCGGAGTTGCCTGACGAGGCCGCGCTCAACGCGATGTCGCGTGAGGAACTGGTCGCGCTGGGTGGCCGGTTGGACGGTGTGGAAATCCTCTACAAAGAGCCGCGGTGGCCGGTGGCAGGCACGCGTGCCGAGAAGCGCGCGGAACGGCAAGTGGCGCTTTGGCTTTTGCTGGGCGGCCTCTTCGGGCTGGCACTGCTGCTGGTTTTCCTGTTTTGGCCATGGGAGTACAAGCCGAAGGAAGTCAACGGCAGCTTCCTGTACTCCCTCACCACACCGCTTTATGGCCTGACCTTCGGACTGTCCATCTTGTCGGTGGCCGTGGGAGCGGTGCTGTACCAGAAAAAGTTTCTGCCGGAAGAGATTTCGGTCCAGGAACGCCACGACAACAGGTCACCGGAGATCCACCGCAAGACGGTGGTCGCCAACCTGACCGATGCCTTCGAAGGCTCGACGATCCGGCGACGCAAGCTGATCGGGATGTCGCTGGGCGTCGGGCTGGGCGCGTTCGGCCTAGGGACTCTGGTGGCGTTCGTCGGCGGCCTCATCAAGAACCCGTGGAAACCGGTCGTGCCGACGGCGAAGGGCAACAAGGCCGTGCTGTGGACCTCCGGCTGGACACCACGATTTCCCGGCGAAACGATCTACCTGGCGCGTGCCACCGGCCGCCATGCCGGACCGCCGTTCGTCAAGATCCGCCCGGAAGACCTCGACGCCGGCGGCATGGAAACCGTCTTTCCGTGGCGGGAGTCCGACGGTGACGGCACCACCCCGGAATCCCACGAGAAGTTGTCGGAAATCTTGATGGGGGTTCGCAACCCGGTCATGCTGATCCGCCTGCGGCCCAACGACATGTCAAAAGTCGTCAAGCGCAAAGGCCAGGAAAGCTTCAACTTCGGCGAGTTCTTCGCTTACACCAAGGTGTGCTCGCATTTGGGTTGTCCCGCATCGCTTTACGAGCAGCAGTCCTACCGGATCCTGTGCCCGTGCCACCAGTCGCAGTTCGACGCGCTGCAGTACGCCAAACCGATATTCGGGCCGGCTGCGCGCGCGTTGGCGCAGCTTCCCATCACAATCGACAGCAATGGGTATTTCGTCGCCAACGGCGACTTCATCGAACCCGTCGGACCGGCATTTTGGGAGCGAACAACATGAGCCCAAAACTTGATATCGGCAGCGTCCTGGCCCGCCAAGCCGACGACATCGACACCCGTTATCACCCCGCCGCAGCGGTACGCCGCCAGCTCAACAAGGTCTTCCCCACCCACTGGTCGTTCCTGCTCGGTGAAATCGCCCTATACAGCTTCATCGTGCTGCTGCTCACCGGCGTTTATCTGACCTTGTTCTTCGATCCCTCCATGACTGAAGTCACCTACAACGGCGTCTACCAGCCGTTGCGGGGTGTGGAGATGTCGAAGGCCTACGAGTCGGCTCTCAACATCTCCTTTGAAGTCCGCGGCGGACTGTTCGTCCGTCAGGTCCACCACTGGGCGGCACTCATCTTCGCCGCCGCGATCATGGTGCACCTGGCGCGCATTTTCTTCACCGGCGCGTTCCGGCGGCCTCGCGAAACCAACTGGCTCATCGGCTCGCTGCTGCTGATCCTGGCCATGTTCGAGGGCTACTTCGGCTACTCGCTACCCGACGACCTGCTTTCCGGTATCGGCCTTCGGGCGGCGCTGTCCTCGATCACATTGGGCATGCCGGTGATCGGCACATGGCTGCACTGGGCACTCATGGGTGGCGACTTCCCGTGCGGCGGGGTGGGTTACAACTGCGCCCAAGGGGGGTTCCTGATCCCCCGGCTGTACGCCATTCACATCCTGCTGTTCCCGGCGATCATGCTGGCGCTGATCGGATTGCACCTGGCATTGGTGTGGTTCCAGAAGCACACCCAGTTCCCCGGCCCGGGTCGCACCGAGGAGAACGTGGTTGGTGTACGGGTGATGCCCGTGTTCGCCGTCAAATCCGGGGCGTTCTTCGCGCTGGTGGTTGCCGTCCTCGGCTTGATGGGCGGGCTGCTGCAGATCAATCCGATCTGGAACTTGGGCCCGTACAAGCCATCTCAGGTGTCGGCGGGTTCGCAGCCGGACTTCTACATGATGTGGACGGAGGGTCTGGCCCGTATCTGGCCGCCGTGGGAGTTCTATTTCTGGCACCACACCATTCCGGCTGCGGTCTGGGTCGCGCTGATCATGGGCGCGATATTCGTTCTGCTGACCATCTATCCGTTCCTGGAGAAGCGGTTCAGCGGCGATTACGCGCACCACAACCTGCTGCAGCGGCCGCGTGACGTCCCGGTGCGCACCGCTGTCGGTTCGATGGCGATTGCGTTCTACATGGTGCTGACGCTCAGTGCGATGAACGACATCATCGCGTACAAGTTCCAGATCTCGCTGAACGCGACGACGTGGATCGGCCGCATCGGCATGGTGGTGCTGCCGCCGATCGTCTACTTCGTCGCGTATCGGTGGTGCATCGGGCTGCAGCGCAGCGACCGGGCAGTGCTCGAGCACGGCATCGAAACCGGCATCATCAAACGGCTGCCGCACGGCGCCTACATCGAGCTGCACCAGCCGTTGGGTCCGGTCGACGAGCACGGCCACCCGGTACCCCTGGAATACCAAGGCGCGCCGGTTCCCAACAAGATGAACAAGCTGGGCTTGACCGGGTCGCCGGGCAGCGGCAGCTTCTTGTTCGCCGACCCGCCGTCGGAGGATGCGGAGTTGCGCGAGGCGGCGCACGCCGCCGAACAGCGTGCCCTCACCGCGCTGCGGGAGCGCCAAGAACGCAGCAACGGTTCACCCAACGGCCAGCACTAGCCGCCGGTAATCCACCCAGCCGGCATCTCGGCGCCGACTGTGTTGGCGCCGTTTCCTTCCCGGTGGCGGGTCCTGAGGACTTAAATGGTCTAGGGCTGCGCTGTGCGCGGCTGTCCGCAGGCCGACCGATCCCACCACGAACGGACCCGCATGACAAGCCCTTTCGACCGGGAGTCGCAGCTGGACCTGATCGCCCGGCTGAAATCGGCATTCAGCGATCTTCCGGACGCACCGTATCCCGACCTGCTCGACCACCAGCGGATCGCTGCCTACATGAAAACGCCGCACGACGTGGGCGGCGAGCCGGATGCACCCATTGAGTTCGTCAACAAGCAGTACGAACAGTGGGAGCACAACATCTATATCCTCTGCGAGATTCTCGGCTGGCGCGGCATCTGGGTCTCGGAGGAACGACGCCGAATCGGCAACGTCGACGTTGGCCGCACCAACTATTTAGGGCTGCCCTACTACGGTCGTTGGCTGCTGGCCGCCGCCCGCATCCTGGTCGACAAGCACCACATCACCCTGGGTGAATTGGCCGATCGGGTAGCCGAGGTCAAAGAGCGCTATGCAGGGGGCCTCAACGGGAGGCCACTGGAAGCTAGACCGAAGGTTGCCGGCGACGGCTCTCGGGTCGAGCGCAACGTGCACCACACCCGCGCGCTCGGCAAGGGCGACCCGCAGGTGTATTCCGGTCAGGCCGGCCAGCCGAAGTTCAAGGTGGGCGACACGGTACGGGTGCGCGAGTTGCCGGCCCTGTTCTATACCCGCACCCAGGAATACGTGCGCGGCGCTCAAGGCAGGGTCGTGGCCCTCGCCTATGAGAGCCTTGCCGCCGAAGACGAGGCCTGGGATCGGCATGACCAACGACCGGAATGGTTCTACATCGTTCGATTCGACCTCTGCCAGCTGTGGCATCGCTATACCGGCACGAAAAGTGACACCTTGCAAACGGAGCTTCCCGAACGCTGGCTGGAAGCAGGCCGCTAGTGTCGCGGATCCGCTTGGCAACGAAGACAAAGGGATTGGTATGACCGACCACGATCACGATCGCACCGCGGCGCCCATGGTGGACGAAATCACCGACTTCGAGGTCCTCGAGATCGCCATCCGCGAACTGTGCATCGAAAAGGGTTTGTTCAGCGCAGAGGATCATCGCCGGTTCACCGAGTTCGCCGAACAGATCGGACCAACCCCCGCCGCGCGTTTGGTGGCTCGCGCTTGGCTTGATCCCGACTTCAAAAGGCTCGCCTTGACCGATGGGATCGCCGCCAGTCGAGAAGTCGGTGTCGACTGGCTACAACCCACTGGTTTCGGGACACCGAGCGACTTCACCGCGCTGCGCGTGCTCGAGGACGCGCCGACGTTGCACCACGTCATTGTCTGCACCCTCTGCTCGTGTTATCCGCGACCGATCTTGGGCAATTCGCCCGAGTGGTACCGCACCCCCAACTATCGCCGCCGCATCGTGCGTTGGCCGCGTCAGGTACTGGCCGAATTTGGACTGTTCTTGCCCGAAGACGTGGCTATCCGGGTAGAGGATTCGAACCAGAAGCACCGTTTCATGGTGCTGCCCGTGCGCCCGGCGGGAACCGAGGACTGGGACGAAGACCAACTCGCTGAGATCGTCACCCGGGATTGTTTGATCGGCGTCGCGTTACCCAAAGTTGGCGTGACCGCTAATGCGATCACCGCCACCCGCCCGGCTATCCGCCCGGCGCAACCACCGAGCGACTCGGGGACGAACACGTGAGCGGCTCAGAGCATTCCATCGAACGCGGCCGGATTTGGGTATTGCGGGAGATCGTGGAACGGAACCAAATCTGGGCTCGCATGGCCGCAAAGTACGGCGTCGACAATCCTGTACCGCCGTGGAAATCCAGCCTGGACGGCATGTGCGACGCGCTCGACCGATCAGGCTGTGGAACAGAGGTTCTCAGCTCTGTCGAGCGACGGCGCGAAGAGGACACACTGTCGCTAACTGCTTACTCCGGCCTGCCCTATCCGGAGAATCAGCTTGTCGCACTGGCCCACTCGCTCCTGGTGCGCGGTGTCATCAATGAAATCGAGCTCCAGGAACGAATGGCCGCGATCCGGGCCAGGTTGGAAGCGTGACCCACCACGCCGCTGCTGTGGTCGACGCGTCACTCCCCGGTACGTAGGCGGTGGAGCCGCCGCAGATGCTGCCAGGCAATCAGCGGCATCGTCGCTGTGACGATCCCGGCGATGACGTACGCGGTCCAGGACGCGCCGTAGCGACCGATAGCCATCAGATAGGTTGCTGCCGCGACAGCGATCAGCGCAACCCCCATCGTCGCCACTAGAGAAAGCATGCCGCGCAACCAAATTCGGTCCACCTCGGCTGTGGACAAACCCGGCGATCGCAGCGCTGTGAGCCGCTCGGTGCGGGCTTCCCCGGTCGTGGCGCGCGCCGGGACGTGCCCGGCCCTGGCAGGCTGCCGCACCGTACCCCGCACCCCTGTGCCCGGCGGTCGGACTGCGGGCTGCGCGGTGCGGCGGGCGCGCAGCAGCACCGGGATCGCGCCGGCGATCACCAGGGCAGAGACGATGATGACGGCGTAGAGCACCGCGGGGGTGTGCTGGCTGCCTGTCCGCTGAAAACCCCGGCTAAGGTCGACCAACGCGACCACCGCGGCCACGCTCACGCCCACAAACACCAACCACACTGCAGCGCATGCGCCCAGCAGAATTCGATCGGTGGTGGCCGGTGAAACGGTGCCCCACCGCTGCCGGGCGCCGAAATCCCTGACTGCCATCAGCAACTCGTCTGCGGTGCGTCGCTGGTGTTGGCCGACAGCACCGTTCCGTCGCTGGTGGTGATCGAGCAGTTGAGCTTGCTCAGCCGCAGCAGGCTGGACGCCTCCACCGAACCGACCTCCGATTGCGAGATCGGCGTGAGGGTCAGTGTCCAGGGAATGTAGACGTTGCGTTGGGTCTGCCGGTGTCCGGCCGCGTCGACGTAGGTGACTGTGATGATGTCAAACGGCGCCTTGGTACCGGTCACCGAATAAGTCACCTGCCGTGGACCGGCCGGTGTCGTGCTCGGTGGGGCCGGCGGCGGCGCTGCCGCAGTGGGGGTCGCCGGGGGTGCGCTGGTCGCCGGTGGTGGCGGCGCCTCAGGGCTCGGCGGAGGCGGTGGCGGAGGCGGCGCGGTGGTCGTCACGGTCACCGTCTGCGGCGGTGGGGGCGGGGGCGCGCTGGTGGGCGGCGGCGCAGGAGGTGGGGTGGTGACGGTGATCTCGTCCTGTATCGGCGGCGTCGATGTCGGCGCCGTCCCGGGAGTGGCCAGCTTGCTGGTGTCGGTGCGAGCAAACAACAGCGACACCGACACCACCAGGGCGATCGCGGCCACAATCGCCGCGACGCCCACTACCCACGGCCAGCGTGGCGGCCGGCTCTCCTCTCCCTCGGTGGACTCGTCGTAGCTGTCGTAGTCGTAGAGGTCGAGGTCGACCGGCACATAAGGGCCGCTGGTGAAGTGCTCCGATTCGGGAGCGGAGTATGCCTGCGAATAGAAATCGGTCGCGCTTGTCGGCTCCGAGTCGTCCGCAGGCTCCCCCTCCTCGGCACCGGACTCGCCCTCGGCGTCGAGGTCCTCGCTGGGCTCGCGGCCGAGATCCAGTTCGTCAGATTCCGGTCCACGGGGATTCGGCCCACTCATGCTTGCCTGTCCTGTTCGACTACATCACCAGCGCGCGCGGCACTGGTGCTGCGCGCTCAGATATTTTGCATTGTGCTTCGGCAGCAACCCTACCCAACCCGGTCGGGCGCGGCGGTCTGGCCGAATCGGCCGCAGCTCAAGTGGTGTCCTGATCGTGACCTTTGGCCACGTCAATCAGTGTTTCTCCGGCCCGAGGTAGTACTCGAAGACCAGTCCGGCCGAGGAGCTGAGCACGAAAACCACTCCCGCGACGATCAACCACGGCAACCACAGGGCGATGCCGACTGCGGCCACCGAGGCGGACAACGCAACCAGCACGGGCCACCAGCTGTGCGGGCTGAAGAAGCCTAATTCCCCTGCGCCGTCGCTGATCTCGGCGCCCTCGTAGTCTTCCGGCCGGGTGTCGAGCCGGCGCGCGACGAAGCGGAAGAACGTGGCCACGATCAACGCCATGCCGCCGGTGAGCGCCAAGGCGGTGGTGCCGGCCCACTCGATACCGCCAGTCGCAAACAGCTGGGTCAGCACGCCATAGAGCACCGCCGTCGCGAGGAAGAATACGGCCACGAACTCGAACAGCCTGGCTTCGATGTGCATCGGTGTTCCTACTTACTCGCTTGCTGTGCCAATTCACCGCGGCGGGTGTCGAACGGGTGCGTGGTGACGGCGGTAGGCGGCTGGTTGATCGCCTGGAGCGCCTCGGCGTTCGTCTTGCCTTCACGGCGTTTGTCCAGGTACGCCTTGAAGTCGTTGGGCTGCACCACGCGAACCTCGAAGTTCATCATCGAGTGGTAGGTGCCGCACATTTCGGCGCAGCGGCCGACGAACGCGCCGGTCTTGGTGATCTCCGACACCTGGAAGACGTTGACGGAGTTGTTGGCCTTGGGATTGGGCATGACGTCGCGCTTGAACAAAAACTCCGGAACCCAAAACGCATGCACCACGTCGGCCGAAGCCATCTGGAATTCGATGCGCTTGCCGGCCGGTAACACCAGCACCGGGATTTCGTCGCTGGTGCCTAACGTTTCGACCTTGTCGAAGTTGAGGTAGCTGCGGTCTTCGGTGTTGCGACCACGGATCGGGCCGACGATTTCCTCGCCGTGCTTGTCTTTGCCTTCCGGCTTGGAGACCATCGCTTGTTTGCGCGCCGGGTCGGCGCCGTCGTACTGGTAGGTGCCGTCCTTGAAGCGGACTTTCTGGTAGCCGAACTTCCAATTCCATTGGAACGGCGTGACATCGACGACCACCTCTGGATCGGATGCCAGGTGGATCATCTTCTCCTGCACGACGACCGTGAAATAGAACAGCACCGAGATGATGAGGAATGGTGTGACGGTGAGCACCAATTCCAGCGGCAAGTTGTAGCCGAACTGGCGGGGCAGCTCGGTGTCGGTCTTTTTCTTGCGATGAAACGCCGACGCCCAGAAGATCAGGCCCCACACGATGACGCCGACGACCAACGAGGCGATGACTGCGCCGATCCACAGCTGCCGGTTGTAATCGGCTTCCGGGGTGATGCCCCGGGGCCATCCGAGGGCAAGCGCTTCGGTCCAGCTGCAACCGCTAAGGGTCACGGCCAGCGCACCCAGGGTGCCGGCCAGCACCAGCAGTCGACGCCCTCGGGCCAGCGCCGGACGAAAGCCTCCAGCAAAGCCACGCGCACGTCGGGGCACGCGAGGTGTCACGTTGGCGCCTCCTGTGTCACAAGCTGGGGCAGCGCAGCTCGGCTGACCCGCCGCAGCAGTCGAATACTACGCAGCGTAGACCACGCATAGCCACCGGTGACGAGCTACCCGCCTGGTCGGCGGTCACTAGGCGCAACGCCGCTGAGCGCCGCATTGCGGCATACTGGGGCGCCGTGTGTGGACTGCTGGCCTTCGTCGGTGCCGCCGCCGGCAGTGCCAGCGGCGCAGCCGGCGCCGTGGCCGACGCGTCCCAGCTGATGCGTCACCGCGGCCCCGACGAGCCGGGGACGTGGACCGATCCCGACGGGGCTGTCGTGTTCGGCTTCAACCGGCTGTCCATCATCGACATCGCGCATTCGCACCAGCCGCTGCGGTGGGGGCCGCCGGATTCGCCCGACCGGTATGTGCTGGTGTTCAACGGCGAGATCTACAACTATCTCGAGCTGCGCGCGGAACTCGCCGCCAGCTATGGCGCCGTGTTCGCCACCGACGGCGACGGTGAAGCGATCATCGCCGCCTACCACCACTGGGGCGTCGACGCGCTGGCGCGGCTGCGGGGAATGTTCGCCTTCGCGCTGTGGGACACCGTCAGTCGCGAATTGCTTTGTGCCCGCGACCGTTTCGGAATCAAGCCGCTGTTCATGGCGAGCGGCACCGGCGGCACCGCGGTGGCCAGCGAGAAGAAATGCCTGCTGGATTTGGCTGACCTGATCGGGTTCGACACCAGCATCGACCAGCGGGCCGTTCAGCACTACACCGTGTTGCAGTACGTGCCCGAGCCGGAGACGCTGACCCGCGGAGTGCGCCGCCTGGAATCGGGGTGCTACGCCCGCATCCGTCCTGGCGAGCCCGAACCGGAGGTCACCCGTTATTTCGTGCCCCGGTTCACCCCGGTACCGATCACCCGCGACACCGAGCAGGCCCGCTACGACGAGATCACCGCTGTCCTGGAGGACTCGGTGGCCAAGCACATGCGCGCCGACGTCACCGTCGGCGCGTTCTTGTCGGGCGGCATCGACTCCACGGCGATCGCCGCGCTGGCCATCCGGCACAACCCGCGGCTGATCACCTTCACCACCGGTTTCGAGCGGGAAGGTTTTTCCGAGATCGACGTCGCCGTCGCGTCGGCCGAAGCGATCGGCGCCCGGCACGTCGCCAAGGTGGTCACGCCAAGCGAGTTCGTGTCCGCGTTGCCCGAGATCGTCTGGTATCTCGACGAACCGGTGGCAGACCCGGCTCTGGTACCGCTGTTCTTCGTCGCCCGCGAAGCCCGCAAGCATGTCAAGGTGGTGCTTTCTGGCGAGGGCGCCGACGAGCTGTTCGGCGGTTACACGATCTACCGGGAACCGCTGTCGCTCAAGCCATTCGACTATCTGCCGCGCCCGCTCCGGCGCTCGATGGGCAAGGTGTCCAAGCCGCTGCCAGAGGGCATGCGCGGTAAGAGCTTGCTGCACCGCGGATCGTTGACGCTTGAGGAGCGCTACTACGGCAATGCACGCAGCTTCTCTGACGAGCAACTGCGGGCGGTGCTGCCCGGGTTCCGCCCGGAGTGGACCCACACCGACGTCACCGCCCCGCTGTACGGCCAATCGGCGGGATGGGATCCGGTGGCCCGCATGCAGCACATCGATTTGTTCACCTGGCTGCGGGGCGACATCTTGGTCAAGGCCGACAAGATGACGATGGCCAACTCGCTGGAGCTACGGGTGCCGTTCCTCGACCCGGAGGTGTTCGCCGTGGCGTCCCGGTTACCGGTGTCGGCCAAGATCACCCGGACCACCACCAAATACGCGTTGCGGCGTGCGCTGGAGCCGATCGTGCCGGCGCATGTGCTCAACCGGCCCAAACTGGGCTTCCCGGTGCCGATCCGGCATTGGCTGCGCGCCGGCGAACTGCTGGAGTGGGCGTACGCGATGCTGGACTCTTCGCAGGCCGGCCAGCTCATCGACATCGCTGCGGTGCGCCGGATGCTCGACGAACACCGCTGCGGCACCAGCGATCACGGCCGCCGACTATGGACGGTGCTGATATTCATGCTTTGGCACGCGATTTTCGTTGAGCACAGTGTGCTGCCGCAGATCAAAGAACCGCACTACCCGGTGCAGTTGTAGCGGCGAACTAAACCAGCGCGGCGGCGATCTCCTGGGCGGCGTCGTCGCCGTAGGCGCCGGCCAGCCGTGTCACGGCGACCTCGCGGTCCCAATCCCACTCCTGTGTACCGGTGGATTCCAGCACCAGCACCGCAACCAGTGAGCCCAGCTGCGCCGAACGCTCCAGGCTCAGCCCGGCGCTGCGGCCGGTGAGGAAACCGGCCCGAAACGCATCACCCACACCGGTGGGGTCGACCTGGCTGGTTTCAGGCACCACGTCGACGTGGATCACACCGCCGTCCGGGTCGACCAGGTCGACGCCCTTGGCGCCC
>NZ_DASRBZ010000684.1:0-2541 GCF_035653355.1 Mycobacterium sp.
CAGCTCGGCGTCCTTGAATTTGACGCCCGGCGAGGCCTGACGGTCGTCGAGCAGCACCTCGATGCCCAACCGGTCCAGGTCGGCGGCCAGGCTAGTGGCCCCTGCGCGAGCCTCGGCGTCCTTGTTGGCGATCACCACGTGGACGTCGAACGGCGAAACGCTCGACGGCCAGCGCAGGCCTAGCTCGTCGTGGTGCTGTTCGGCAATGACGGCCACCAGCCGGGACACCCCGATGCCGTAGGAGCCCATGATCAGCCGCACGGGTTTGCCGTCTTCGCCGAGCACGTCGACGGTGAACGCGTTGGTGTATTTGCGGCCGAGTTGGAAGATGTGGCCGATCTCGATGCCGCGGGCGGACACCAGCGGCCCGGCACCGTCGGGAGAAGGATCGCCGTCACGCACCTCGGCGGCCTCGATGGTGCCGTCGGCGGTGAAGTCGCGGCCGGCGACCAGCCCGACGACATGCTTACCGCGCTCGTCGGCTCCGGTGATCCAGCTGGTCCCGTCGACGATGCGGGGGTCGACGAGATAGCGAATGCCTTTTTTCTGCAACGCTTTCGGGCCGATATAGCCCTTCACCAGAAACGGGTATTTGGCGAAGTCGTCGTCGTCGAGCAGCTTGTACTCAGCCGGGTCGAGTGCGGCGCCCAGGCGGCGGTCGTCGACCTCACGGTCACCGGGCAGCCCGATACCCAACAGCTCCCAGTCCCCGCCCGGCTCGCGAACCTTGAGCATCACGTTCTTCAGGGTGTCGGCCGCGGTGACGGTGCGACCGAGGTCGGCGCCGTTGGCCCACTCGACCAGGGTGGCGATGGTCGGGGTATCGCCGGTGTCGTAGACCACCGGCTCGGGCAGGCCGTCGATGGGCAACGATTCAGGGCGCGCTGTGACGACGGCCTCGACGTTGGCGGCATAACCGGATTCGAGGCAGCGCACGAACGTGTCCTCGCCCACCGGGCTCTCGGCCAAAAATTCCTCGGAGGCGCTGCCGCCCATCGCGCCCGATACCGCCGAGACGATGACATAGCGCACCTGCAACCGGTCGAACATGCGCTGGTAAGCCTCGCGGTGCGCGTGGTAGGCGGCTTTGAGCCCGGCGTCGTCGATGTCGAACGAATAGGAATCCTTCATCAGGAATTCGCGGACGCGCAGGATGCCGGCGCGCGGGCGCGCTTCGTCGCGGTACTTGTTCTGGAGCTGGTAGAGCACCAACGGGAAGTCTTTGTAGGAGCTGTATTCACCCTTGACCGTGAGGGTGAAGAGCTCTTCGTGCGTCGGGCCGAGCAGATAGTCGTTGCCGCGGCGATCTTTGAGGCGAAACACGCTGTCCCCGTATTCGGTCCACCGGTTTGTCGCCTCGTATGGGGCGCGCGGCAGCAGCGCGGGAAACAGGATCTCCTGCCCGCCGATCGCGTTCATCTCTTCGCGCACGACACGCTCGATCTTGCGCAGGACCCGCAGGCCGAGCGGCAGCCAGCTGTACAGGCCCGGGCCGACGGGCCGGATGTAGCCGGCGCGGATCAGCAGCTTGTGGCTGGGGACTTCGGCGTCGGCGGGATCGTCACGCAGCGTGCGCAAGAACAGCTCGGACATCCGGGTGATCACAGCGCGCAAGCCTATGCGGCGATTGCAAGCGCGGCGAAGCCGGGCGCTGCAGGTCGCGCGCATGCGTATCGGTGAGCCTTGGCGGTCCGCCAAACAGCAGCTATGGCTGTGATCCGCGGCGGATCACGACCGTGGCATTCGTTTCGCGGAAGGGAGTTACAGCTCTCCGGCGTCCAGGGCGTCTTTGACTTCTTGCGCGTGCGCCACCTGTGCGGCGGAGTAGCCGATCAGCAGCGCCGCGCCGCCGACGATGACGGCCACGCCGGCCACCCACAGCAGGCCGTAGGTGTAGCCGTGGTCAAGGGCGTGCAATTGCGCGGCATTCATGTATTTCACCGGGCCGGTGGTGCCGCCTAGGTAGAGGGTGCGCGACGTGATGACGGCCTGGATGATGGCCAGCACCACCGGGCCGCCCAGGTTCTGCAGCATCAGCACGATCGCCGAGGTGGGCCCGATCCGGTCGAACCCGACGCCCGCGATCGCCGACAGCGCCAGCGGGACGACGATCAGGCCGATGCCGATCCCGCCGACGACGATGGGCATCACGAGGTTCGGGAAATACGGCATGTTCCCGCTCATCGTCGAGCCGTACAGCATCGCGCCCAGCACCAGCACACCGCCGGCGATGACCACCACGCGTGGCGGGAACCACGACACCAGCTGCGACGACGCACCCAAGCCGATGCCCATCGCGATGGCGAACGGGATGAAGCCAATACCCGCGCGAAGGGCGCTGTAGCCCATGATGTCCTGCACGTACAGTCCGATCAGCACGGTCAGCGTGAACAGCACGCCACCGGCCAGGAAGATGGCCGCGAACGTGGCTAGCCGGTTGCGGTCGAAGAACAGGTCGAAAGGCACGATCGGGTTCTCGGCCGTGCGCTCGACGATCGCGAACGCGATGAACGCGGCGACCGCTACGACACCAGAACCGAT
>NZ_DASRBZ010000685.1:0-10605 GCF_035653355.1 Mycobacterium sp.
CAGCACCATGCCGGTCGGGTTGTGCGGCGAGTTGATGATCAAGGCCCTGGTCCGCGGGGTGACTGCGCGGCGCAGTGCGTCGACGTCAAGGGCGAAGCCTCGACCGTCGGGCACCAACTGCACGAGCACCCGCCGGGCGCCGGCCATCGCCACCACCGGCGAGTAAGAGTCGTAGAACGGCTCGATCAGCACCACCTCTGAACCCGGCTCGACCAGGCCCAGCACTGCCGCGGCGATAGCTTCGGTGGCGCCGACCGTCACCAGAATCTCACTGTCCGGGTCGTACTCGACGCCGAAATGCCGCTTCCGCTGGTCGGCGATGGCCTGGCGCAGCGCGGCGATACCGATACCCGGCGGGTACTGGTTGAGTCCCTGGGCAATCGCGTCTTGGGCGGCCTTCAGCATCGCGGGCGGTCCGTCTTCGTCGGGGAAGCCGATTCCGAGGTCCACCGCGCCGGTGCGAGCGGCCAGCGCCGGCATGTCGGCGAACACGGGGGCCACATACGGCTGCAGTCGCGACACAGCGATGGCGGTCAGCGGCTGCCCGTCAGGAGATGCGAGCGACTGTTTGAGTTGATCACCGTAAGTGCTGAGCGATTCGGCGGTCAGCATCTCTTGATGCGTGCAGTCGACCGAGTGCAATGCGATCTCGCCAGAGACGTACGGCCGCCAACTTGCACGAAGGTAGGAAGTGCGATCGCTCTCGTCCCGCACCGCGGCCAAGACGACGACGTCGCCGTCGAAGGTTTCGGGTTGATAAGCCCGGTACCGGCTCATGTTGCTGTTGAGGTTTCCGACCAGGAATCCCAATAGTTGTTGGTACTGCGCGAATTCCGTGGGCCCCTGTTGGCGGATCAGTTCTTCCAGTTGCTCCTTGGTGAGCGAGCCGTCCCCGTTGCCGTAGAACCGCAAGACGTCGTCCAGGACGTCGTCCTCCTGCAAGGCGTTTGTGGGCATCTGGACGCGGTCAATGCTGGGTTGAGCATCGAGAAGGGTCAGGCGTGAGACGACGCACCCGCGTCGCTGCAACTCGATCGCGACTGCATGGGCGACGACCCCTCCGAACGACCAGCCGAGAAGATTGTAAGGCCCTGCCGGACAAGTCTTTTGGATGCGGTCGGCGTAGTTTGCGGCCATGTCGCGAATCGACTGCGGCTCAGCCTCTTCGGGCTGCAGCGTTTGTTGGATCCCGATGATCGGGCAATTCAAGTATTGACCGAGAGCCTGATACGGCCAGCTCACGCCGCCCGCAGGATGAATGCAGAACAGCGGAACACCGGTGCCGCTCTTCAGAGTTTGCACCGGACGTACTTGTTGTGCCGGTGTGTGGTATGTGTGCAGCCGCTGGGCTAAAGCTCTCACGGTCGGCGCGTCGAAAATAGTACCGACCGAAAGTTCTGCGTCTAGTGCGGTTTTGACCGCGGCGATCAGGCGCATCGCCGAAATGCTGTCGCCGCCAAGGTCGAAGAACGAGTCGTCGACCCCGACGCGGTCGATTCCCAGCACGTCGGCGTAGATACCGGCGAGGGTTTCTTCGACGGCATTGGCCGGAGCGCGGTACTCACCGGCGGCGTATTCCGGCGCCGGTAGGGCGCGGGTGTCAAGTTTGCCGTTGACCGTCAACGGCAGCGCTTCGAGTGCCACGATCGCCGTGGGCACCATGTAAGCCGGCAGCCGCTCGGCCAATGCGGCACGCGCGTCCGCGGGGTCGATCGTGCCGGTGACGTAGCCGACAAGGCGTTTGTCGCCGGGGCGGTCCTCGCGGGAAATCACCACCGCCTGCTCCACCCCGTCCAGTGCGGCGAGCGCGGCACGGATATCACCGAGTTCGATGCGGTAGCCGCGGATCTTGACCTGCTCGTCGGCGCGGCCCAGATAGTCGAGTTGCCCGTCGTCGCGCCAGCGCACCAAATCCCCGGTGCGATACATCCGTGTCCCCGGCGCCCCGAACGGGCAAGCCACAAACCGCGAGGCCGTCAACCCCGAGCGCCGCCAATACCCGACCCCCACCCCGGCACCGGCCAGGTACAACTCGCCGACCGCGCCGGGCGGCACCCGCCGCAGCCAGCCGTCGAGGACGAAGAAGGCGGCGTTCGTCACCGGCGAGCCGATCGGTGGTGCACCGGACCCGGCCGTCAACGGCGCGCTCTTGGACGCCCACATCGTCGTTTCGGTGGGGCCGTAGACGTTGACCATCACCCGGCCTGGTGCCCAGCGATCCACCAGCTCGGCCGGGCAGGGTTCCGCGCCGATGACCAAGGCCGTCTGGTCCAGACCGTCAGGCGAGAGCACCCCAACCGCAGACGGGGTCTGGGTGAGCACGTCGACGTGTTCGGCGACCAGGAGGGCGTGGAAGTCTTCCGGCGAGCGGGCCACCGATTCGGGCACCACGACCAACCGTCCACCGTGCAGCAGCGCAGCCCAGATCTCCCACGACGAGAAGTCGAAGGCGTAGGAATGGCTCTGCGTCCACGCCCGTCCCGGCTCCAGCGCCACGCCGGCGTCGAGTGCGTCGAACAGCTGGACCAGGTTCGAGTGGGTAACCGCAACGCCTTTGGGGATGCCGGTCGTGCCGGACGTGTAGATGATGTGGGCGATGTCGTCGGGCGCGGGCGCCGGCAATGCCGTGTACGGCTGGGCGTCGATAGCCGGGTCGTCGACGTCGACGACCGTCAGGTGGTAGCCCTCGAGTCGGTCGCGCAGGGCGGCGGTGGTGACCGCGGCGACGGGGGCGGCGTCGTCGAGCATGAACCCGATGCGCGGCGCCGGCAGCGCGGGGTCGATGGGCAGGTAAGCCGCGCCGGTTTTGAGCACCGCCAAGATCGCGACGATCGCTTCGGCCGAACGGTTGAAGAGCAGCGCGACAGACCGCCCGGGGCCGACGCCATGGCCGGCCAGCAGGTGCGCCAGCCGGGTCGCTGCGTCGTCCAGCTCGCGGTAGGTCAGTGAGCGGCCTTGGCAGCTGACCGCGGCTGCCTCCGGGGTCCGGGCCACCTGGGCGGCAAACAGTATGGGAACCGACCCGCGGGCGGGCGCCGCTCGGGTCAGTGCCGCCTGGTTGCCGACCTCGTCCAACCCGGTGTGCTCGGCGTCTTCGAGCAGATCGATCGATGCCAGCCGCTGCCTGGGATCGGCGGTTATCGCCACCAGCACCCGCTGGAACCGCTTAATGAGCGCCTCGACTGTTTCCGCGTCGAACAGCCCGGTGTCGTATTCGATGCGGAAGCCCAGTTCCCGGCCCGGCAGGGCTTGCACTGTCAGCGGGTAGTGGGTGGACTCGTGGACGGTGAAGTCGGTGACAGCCACTTCTGAGTCGCCCGACGCCACAGCTGTGTCGACCGGATAGTTTTCGTACACGAACAAGGTGTCGAACAGGGTGTCCTGGCCGGTGATGCGGTGAATCTCGCTCAGCGCCAGATGCTGGTGCTCGAGAGTCTCGTTGTGGGCGCGTTGCAGTTGGTCGAGCAGGTCTGCGCCGGTGGTTGTCCCGGTGATGCGAGCCCGCACCGGCACGGTGTTGATGAAGAGGCCCACCATCGAGTCGGCGCCGGGTATCTCGGTAGGCCGACCCGAGACCGTGGTGCCGAACGCGACATCGTCTTGACCGGTCACCGCCATGAGCAGCCGCGCGAAGCCGGCTTGCAGCACGGTGTTGGCCGTCGTGTGAGTCGAGCGGGCCAGTTCGGCGACGCCGCGGGTGATTTCAGCGGACATCCGGACCGATGTGACGCCCCGGTCGCCTGGCCGCGGTCGATGCGTCGGCGCGACCAGTGTGGGCGTGTCGAATCCGGCCAGCAGCTGCTGCCACACCGCGCGGGCAGCGTCGAGGTCGCGATCGGCCAGCCAGTGCACGAACCGGCGATACGACGCTGGCGCCGGTAGCCGCTGCCCGCTGAAGGTGGCGAATACTTCGCCCAGCAGGATCGGCAGCGACCAGCCGTCGAGCACGATGTGATGGTTGGTCAGCACGAACCGGTGCTGCAGTGCCGTGGTGCGGATCAGCGCCGCCCGGAAGGCCGGCTGGTCGCCGAGCCGGCAGACCGCGTCGCGTTCGGCAGCGCAGATGCGCCGGATCTGTTCGTTGGGATCGTCTTCGCGATCCAGTTCGACGTACCGCCACGGGACGACCGGATTGGCGGGGATGGTCTGCACCGGCTCGTCGAACTGCGTGCAGAAGTGGGCGACGAGGTTCGGATGCCGGTTGACGACCGTGTGCACGGCATCGTGCAGGCGGTCGGGATCGAGCGGGCCGCTCAAGGTGATATCCAGCTGCACCGCATACAGATGACCCGCCGTAGCCGGCGCGGTGCTGGCGTGGAAGAGCAGCCCCTGCTGCAGGGGTGTCAACGGCAGAATGTCGGCAATCTGGTGGCCGCGCTGCAGCTCGTCGATCTGTTGCTGGCTCAGTCGGGCCGGCGCGATATCCGACGGTGTCAACCCGCCGCCGCCGGCTTGAACGTGCGCGCAGATGCCGGCGAGGGCCTCACACCACAACCGGCTGAGCCGGCTGACTTGGCCGTGATCCAGCGCCGAGGGCGCCCACATCCAATCGGCCTGCAGGTGCGGGCCGGTGTCGGTGTCGACGGCCACCGCGTTGAGTTCCAGAGCGTGAGGCAGCGGCATGGGGATCGCCGAGGCCCCGGCGATTAGCGCCCCGCCGTCCGAGCTCATCCGCCACACATCACCGAATGAGTCGGTTGTGGCCGCGCCGAGGCGGCCCAAGTAGTTGAAGCCGATCGACGGATCGGACACCGCCAGGTCGACATCGGTGTTCAGGTAGCGCAACACGCCGTATGTCAGACCATCGGGCAGAGCGCGAAGCTGTTCTTTGGCGTCTTTGATCAGCGCCCCCAGCGCCGGGTCACCGGCGGTCACTTTCGCCCAATCGGGCCGCCCGACCACCAGCGATACCGGGTATTTGGTGGTGAACCAGCCCACGGTGTGGGACAAGTCGATGCCGGGCGCCAATTCCTCGTAGCGGCCGTGGCCCTCGACGTCGATAGCGATCGGTGTGCTCCCGTTACCGATAAACTCCGCCACCGCCAGCCCGAAGGCGATCAACAGGATGTCTTGCACCCCGGCATGAAAAGCCGCGGGCACGTCGCCGAGCAGCATGTGCGTGGTCCGGGCATCCAGTGTCGACGACAGGTGCCCGGCGGTGGCAAACGTGTCCAGCGCGGGTTGCGCCGCCGGCAAGGCGGCCGGGGTTGCCGCCACCTGTTTCCATGCGGCCGCCTGTTCCACAATGTCAGGGCAGCGCGCATAGTCGGCCAACACAGATGCCCACCGCGCGAACGACGTCCCCACCAGCGGCAGCTCGATCGGCTGCCCTTGGCGGTGCTGAGCCCAGGCAAGGTTGAGGTCTTCGATCACCACGCGCCACGAGACGGCATCGACGGCGAGGTGGTGAATGATCAACGCCAGCTGACCGGCACCGCTCGCCCACACTGCGCTGAGCATGACGCCGGCGGCTGGATTCAACCGCGACCGCGCCGTTGTCAGCGCCTCATCGGTGAGGTTCTCTACGATGTGCAGGCCGTCTGCGGCATCCACCGATCCCGGCTCGGGTACCTGCAGCGACCACGCGCCCGCGTCGTCGTCGACGCGGCACCGAAGCATGGCGTGCCGGTCCAGCAGCGCCTGCAACAGCACCACGACATCCGCGTCGGTGACTCCGGCGGGAGCCTGCAGCAGCACCGTCTGGTTGAACTGGTCGGTCGGGCCGTCCACGGTGGCCAGCCAGTGCATGATCGGAGTCGCGATCACCGGACCGGTGCCCTCGTCGGCCACGACGGCCTCGCCGTCGGCCACCGTGGCCACCCGGGCCAGTCGAGCCACTGTCTGCTCGACGAAAACGTCGCGCGGCTTGCACAGCAGACCAGCCGCTCGGGCGCGCGCCACCACCTGCATCGCCGAAATGCTGTCACCGCCGAGGTCGAAGAAGGAGTCGTCGACACCGACGCGCTCGAGGCCGAGGACGTGTGCGTACACGCCGGCCAGGATCTCCTCCACCACGGTGGCCGGGGCCCGGTACTGGCCGCTGGTGTATTCCGGTGCCGGCAGGGCACGGGTGTCGATCTTGCCGTTGGCGGTCAGCGGCAAGGTGTCGAGTGCAACGACGGCGGCCGGGATCATGTAGGCCGGCAACCGATCGGCCAGCTGGGGACGGAGTTGGGCGGGGTCGGCGGTGCCGGTGATGTAGGCGACGAGGCGTTTGTCGCCGGGGCGGTCCTCGCGGGCGATCACCACCGCCTGGTCCACTCCGTCCAGGGCGGACAGGGCGGCCTGGATGTCGCCGAGTTCAATGCGATACCCGCGGACCTTGACCTGCTCGTCGGCGCGGCCCAAATAGTCGAGTTGGCCGTCGGCGCGCCAGCGCACCAGGTCGCCGGTGCGATACATGCGTGTTCCTAGCGCATCCGCGCCGGCGAACGGGCAAGCCACAAAGCGCGAGGCCGTTAGGCCCGGTCGGCGCACATAGCCGACGCCGACACCGGCGCCGGCCACATACAGCTCGCCGACCACCCCGGGCGCCACCGGGCGCAGCCACCCGTCGAGCACAAACAACGCGGCCCCGGCCACTGGCGATCCGATCGGCGGTGCACCGGACCCCGGGGTCAGCGGCGTGCTCCTGGACACACATACCGTGGTTTCAGTGGGGCCGTAGGCGTTGATCATCACCCGCCCGGGCGCCCACCGGTCCACCAGCTCGCCCGGGCAAGCCTCCCCGACCACCAGCAAAGCCATCGCGTCCAATCCGTCCGGCGAGAGCACACCGACCGCTGATGGGGTCTGGGTGAGCACACTGACTCGTTCGGCCGTCAGCAAGTCGTGGAAGTCTTCCGGCGAGCGCGTCACGGATTCCGGCACCACCACCAGCCGCCCGCCACCTAACAGCGCGCTCCAGATCTCCTCGACCGAGGCGTCGAAGGCATACGAGTGGCATTGGGCCCGCACCCCCGCAGGTGGCAGGTGGGTAGCGGGCGCGGCGAGCAGTTGGGTGACGTTGCGGTGGGTGATTGCCACACCCTTGGGCGTGCCGGTGGTGCCGGAGGTGTAGATGAGGTAGGCCAGATCCTCCGGGTTTGGAGCCGGCAGCGCCGTGTCAGGTTGGGTGTCGAGAGCGGGGTCGTCGACGTCGATGACGGGCAGCCCATGCCGGTCGAGCCGCGGGCGCAGGTCCGCAGTGGTGACTGCGGCGATCGGCGCGGCGTCGGCGAGCATGAACGCGAGCCGCGCCGTCGGCAGCGCTGGATCCAGCGGTAGGTACGCTGCCCCGGTTTTCAGCACCGCCAGCATCGCCGTGATCGCCTCGACCGAGCGGGAAAACAGCAGTGCCACATAGCGGCCGGGCCCGACGCCGTGAGCGGCCAGAAGGTGGGCCAACCGGTTAGCCGCCTGCTCCAGCTCGTGGTAGGTGCAGGACTGCTCGCCGCAGCTGACTGCGACCCCCTGCGGGGTGCGCTGCGCTTGTTTGGCGAACAACTCCGGGATCGTGCCCCCGGTTACGGGCCGGCTCAGCACCGCCCGATGACCAGTATCAGCCAGCCAGGTGTGCTCGGCGGCGTCGAGCACATCGATCGACGACAGCCGCCGACGCGGCTCGGCGGTCATCGCTACCAGCACCCGCTCGAATCGCTCGATCAGCTTTTCGATGGTTTCCGGGTTGAACACGTCGGTGCGGAACTCCACCGCCCCGTAGATCCCGGCCGGCTCCCCCACGTCGCTGAAGCGTTCGGCCAGTGAGAATGTCAGATCCATACGGGCCGTTTGGGTTTCGGTCGGCAGCGGTGTGACTTGCACGTCGCCCAACGCCAACCCGGCAGCGTCTTGCCAGGGCAGGTTCTGCCACGCCAACGCCACCTGCACCAGCGGGTGATGCGAGAGGTTGCGGGTAGGGTTGAGCCGCTCCACCAGCACCTCGAACGGCACATCCTGATGCTCGAAGGCGGCCAGGCTGCGCGCCCGGACCTGACTTAACACCTCGGCCACGCCGGGATCGCCGGCGAGATCCACCCGCAGCACCAAGGTGTTGACGAAAAAGCCGACCAGCTCATCCAGGGTTGGGTCGCGGCGCCCGGCGATCGGGAACCCAACGGCCACATCGGAATTGGCACTGATCTTGGCGAGCAGCACCGCCAGTGCGGCCTGCACCACCATGAAGCTGGTGGCGTTGTGCTCGCGAGCCACCCGCGCTACCTGCTGCTGCAGTTCGGCCGGCCAGTTCACCGCCACGCTGGCGCCGCGCTGATCGGCCACCGCCGGGTACGGCCGGTCGGTGGGCAATTGCAGCCTCTCAGGCAACCCCGCCAGGGCGTCTTCCCAATAGGCGAGTTGTGCGGCAATTGGGCTGTCGGGGTTGGTCAGCTCACCCAGTTGGGTGCGCTGCCACAGCGTGTAGTCGACATACTGCACCGCCAATGGCGCCCAGTCTGGGGCGTGCCCGCCGGATCGGTTGGCGTAGGCCAGGGCCAGATCATGGGTCAGCGGACTTAGCGACCAGCCGTCGGCGGCAATGTGATGCATGACCAGCACCAGCACATGGTCGTCGTCGCTGACGCGCAAAAGCGTTGCACGCAAAGGAATCTCGGCGGCCAGATCGAACGTGTAGCGTGCTGCTTCGCCGATGGCTTGATCCAGCAGGGCCGCCGGCCAGCCGGTCGCATCGATGACCTGCCAGCCGAAGTCGGCCTGCTCGGGCGGGATCACCACCTGCTGAGGAGTTTCCTCGACCACAGGGAAGACGGTGCGCAGGCTCTCGTGGCGGCCCACCACATCCGCCAGCGCTCGGCGCAAGGCGTCAGCATCAAGGTTTCCTTGCAAGCGGAGAGCCGCTGGAATGTTGTAGACCGGTGACGGGCCCTGCAACTGGTCGATGAACCACAACCGGTTCTGGGCGAACGACAACGGAACCACGGCCGGGCGCTGCATCGGAGCCAACGGCTGCAGCCGACCCGCGCCCTCGCCGACCCGCGTTGCCAGCTGGGCCACCGTGGGTGCTTCGAACACCGTGCGCACCGAAAGATTCGACTCCAGGCTGGCGTTGGCCGCCGCGACCACCCGCATCGCTGAAATGCTGTCCCCGCCGAGGTCGAAGAAGGAGTCGTCGACTCCGACACGCTTAAGCCCCAGCACCCGGGCGTATACGGCGACCAGGATCTCCTCGATCGGATTGGCCGGGGCGCGATACTCGCTTGCGCGGTATTCCGGTGCCGGCAGGGCGCGGGTGTCGAGCTTGCCGTTGACCGTCAACGGCAGTGTGTCGAGTGGCACCACCGCGGTCGGGATCATGTAGTCCGGTAGCCGCTCAGCCAGGCGGGCGCGCGCGTCGGCCGGGTCGGCGGTGCCGGTGATGTAACCGACAAGGCGTTTGTCGCCCGGGCGGTCCTCGCGCAGGATGACCACCGCTTGATCGACCCCGTCCAGCTCAGCGAGGGCGGCGCGGATGTCGCCGAGTTCGATCCGATACCCGCGGATCTTGACCTGGTCGTCAGCGCGGCCCAGGTACTGCAGTTGACCGTCGGCGCCCCAGCGCACCTGATCGCCGGTGCGATACATACGCGTTCCTGGCGCGCCGAACGCGCAGGCCACGAAGCGTGACCCGGTCAACCTGGCTCGGCGCAGATAGCCCAGCCCTACGCCGGCGCCAGCTACATACAACTCCCCAATAACCCCCACCGGCACCGGGCGCAACCAGCCGTCGAGCACAAACGCCGCCGCTCCGGGCACCGGGAACCCGATCGGCGGTGGCCCCGACCCGGGCGTCAGCGGCGCACTGACCGTCGCATAGATCGTGGTTTCGGTCGGGCCGTAGGCGTTGAGCATCACCCGATCCGGAGCCCAGCGGTCCACCACCTGGGCGGGGCAGGCCTCACCGGCCACCACCAACGCCGCATCAAGCCCGTGCGGTGACAGCACTCCCACCGCAGACGGGGTTTGGGTCAGCACTGTGACGTGCTCGGCGACCAGGAGGTCGTGGAAGTCCTGCGGGGAGCGGGCCGTCGACTCGGGGACCACCACCAGCCGGCCGCCATGCAGCAACGCGCCCCAGATCTCCCACACCGACACGTCGAAGGCATAGGAGTGCCACTGCGACCAGACGCCCGGCGTCGGCAGGCCGGCATCCAACGACGCCAACAACTGGGTCACATTGCGGTGGGTGACGGCCACGCCTTTGGGGACTCCGGTGGTGCCGGACGTGTAGATGATGTGGGCGATGTCCTCGGCGGCCGGTGCCGGCAACCCGGTGCACGGCTGGACCTGGATCTGCGGGTCGTGAACATCGACGACGACCGCGTCGTGACTCTCGAGGCGCTCGGCCAGCTCGGCAGTGGTGACGGCGGCGATGGGGGTGGCGTCGGTGAGCATGAATTCGATGCGCGACGCCGGCAGCGCGGGGTCGATGGGCAGATAGGCGGCGCCGGTTTTCAGGACGGCCAGGATGGCCTGCACGGCTTCGATAGAACGGTGGAACAGCAACGCCACACACGTCCCCGGCCGGGCGCCGCGGTGGGCCAGCAGGTGCGCCAACCGGGTGGCGGCGTCGTCGAGTTCGCGGTAGGTCCACGAGCGCTCACCGCAGCTGACCGCTACTGCACTCGGTGT
>NZ_DASRBZ010000686.1:0-2354 GCF_035653355.1 Mycobacterium sp.
GGTGCTGCGGCCATCATGGGGATGAACAACGTGTTCTACCGCGCCCGCGGCTTCCTCGAGGGCCAGTATGACGACCTGCGTGCCGGACTGCGGATGAACATCATCGCCAATCCCGGTGTGGAGAAGGCCAATTTCGAGCTGTGGTCGTTGGCGGTGTCGTCGATCAACGGCTGCCCGGACTGTCTTAATGCGCACGAGCGCACCTTGCGGGAAGCTGGGGTGGATCGGGAAGCGATCTTGGAGGCGTTGAAGGCCGCGGCCATTGTCGCCGGGGTGGCGCAAGCGATCGCCAGCGCCGAGGCGCTGGCGGCTGTCAGCTGACCTTCGTCACGGCCCGTAGACTTCCGGCCGTGCCTTCGTGGGTTGATCACGCGATCTGGTGGCAGGTTTATCCGCTCGGTTTCGTGGGCGCCTTTCCCGCGGGGCAGCCGCCGGATGCCGGGGAACACCGGTTGCGGCGAATCGCCGAGTGGTTCGACCACGCGATTGCGTTGGGGGCATCCGGTATCGCGTTGGGGCCGATCTTCGCTTCCCGCACGCACGGCTACGACACCACCGACCACTATCGCATCGATCCGCGCCTCGGTGACGGCGACGACTTCGACTATCTAGTCAGTGAGGCGCACCGGCGCGGCCTGCGGGTGCTGCTCGACGGCGTGTTCAACCATGTTGGCGTTGACTTCGCGCGCTACCGCGAGGCGCTGCAGGGCGGTGCCTCGGCGGGCTGGTTTCGTGGCCGCCCGGGGCATTTCCATGTCTTCGAAGGCCATGGCGACCTGATCACGTTGAACCACGACAATGCGGAAGTCGCCGACTACACCGTCGACGTGATGCGGTATTGGCTGCGCCGCGGCGCGGACGGCTGGCGCTTGGACGCGGCTTATGCTGTGCCGCAGCGGTTTTGGGCTGGAGTGCTGCCGCGGGTACGCGAGACGCATCCGGATGTCTGGTTTCTGGGGGAGCTCATTCACGGCGACTACGCGGCCGTGGTTTCTGAGGCGCGCTTCGACTCGGCGACCCAATACGAATTGTGGAAGGCGATTTGGAGCAGCCTCAACGACGGAAATTTCTACGAGCTGGACTGGGCGCTGCAGCGGCACAACACCTTTCTGACCAGCTTCGCGCCGCTGACGTTCATCGGCAATCACGACGTGACCCGCATCGCCAGCCAGCTGGAGAACCCCGATCACGTGGCACTTGCCCTCGCGATCCAGAT
The DNA here is from genome assembly GCF_035653355.1 of Mycobacterium sp. Classification (GTDB taxonomy): domain Bacteria; phylum Actinomycetota; class Actinomycetes; order Mycobacteriales; family Mycobacteriaceae; genus Mycobacterium. The sequence goes on from NZ_DASRBZ010000686.1 coordinate 1,217, forward strand.
GACGGTCGGCGGCATACCCAGCGTGTATGCCGGTGACGAGTTCGGCTTTCACGGCGTCAAGGAGGAGCGGTTCGGCGGCGACGACGCGGTGCGTCCCGAGTTCGGCTCTCCCCCGGTGCCGGTCGACGAGCGCGGAGCGCAGTTATGGTCGCTGCACCAGTACCTGATCGGGCTACGCCGGCGCCACGCGTGGCTGCATTCCGCGTCGACAACCGCGTTGCGGCTCGATAACCGGCATTACGTGTACCAGTCGCGCTGCGGCGACGACGCGCTGATCGTGGCCCTCAATATCGACGACGCGCCGCTGGAGGTCGATGTGTCGCGAGCCGAGGTGATCGCCGGGTCAGCGGCGCCGCCCCGCGAGGTCGTCGATGCGGTGGTGGTCGAACCACAGGGCTGGCGAATTCTGCGGCCTCTCGGGGGGCTTATCTGAGCCGCTTGAGCGTCAGCGGGTCTTCTTCCCCGCCGTAGTACTTGTCGAGCAGCTCGACGAACTCCTGGTTGTCGTCGGTTGCATGGGCGAAAAGCGTCATCGACGAGCGCACCTTGAGGTCGTCGGGAGAGCCGAAGATGTTGTGGATCGAGCGGCCCTGTATTCCGTTGACCAACCTGGCGCATTCCCGTAGCCGCGGGCCGAGCATGTCGTGGGCGAGATATGCGCGAGCCTCTTCCAGCGAGGAGAGCGCGTACCGCGCGGCCATCGGACTGCTGCCCAGCCCGGAGAGCTGCGGGAAGATGAACCAGATCCAATGGCTGCGTTTGCGGCCAGCGCGCAGCTCCTCGACGACGGTGGGGTAAACCCGGTCCTGCGCATCGACGAAACGCTGCAAATCGAAGGGATCGTGTCCGGATTTCATATATCCACCGTGGCACAGTCCTTACGCTATGGGCGATGGCGGTCAAACGACGGGTTCCCAAAGCGCAGGACCTGGCGCCGCTGATCCGTTTCCGTAAACCGCGGCTCGACCGCACCCGGCGCCGGCTCGACACCGCACTGACCATCGACGATCTGCGGCGCATCGCCAAGCGGCGCACCCCGCGAGCGGCGTTCGATTACACCGACGGCGCCGCTGAGGACGAGATCTCGTTGGATCGTGCGCGACAAGCCTTTCGCGACATCGAGTTTCACCCAGCGATC
>NZ_DASRBZ010000687.1:0-2621 GCF_035653355.1 Mycobacterium sp.
TGGGTAATGGTGGCCGCGACACAGGACGCCACCGTGCGGTCAGTAGCTGCGCTGACGAACGACAAGCCCGACCCCGCGAGGTTGCGGGCGCTCATTGAAACCATGACCGCCGTTGTGCACACTTGGCGGGCGTATGACCTGAAGGTCTTTCTTATGTGCTACGACGCAGTGCTGGCACGCTTGCTTACCGCCGCTGGACAGCAGGACGCCGCCCGTGACCGTCTGCGGATTGCGTTGGAGCTGGCAAACGAGACCGGAATGCACTTCTACGACAGCGAACTGCTGCGGGTCCAGGCCCATACATCTGACGACGCGGAGGTATGCCACCCGGGTCTTCGCGACGCCATTGCACTGGCTCGGAGGCAGGGCGCGGTGATCTTCGAACTGCGAGCGGCCGCAGACGATTTCGAGCTCGTCGGCGAGTCGGCGCGCGCAGCTCTGGCCGACGCGGTCGGCCGCTTCCCACCCGAGCAGTCCTGGCCCGAACTGACGCGGGCGCGGGCGCTGCTCGAGTGAGCCGGCCCGGGGGGCGGGTGGCCATCCTCGGCGGAGGCATGGCCGGATTGAGCGCCGCCTGGCGGCTCAGCGAGCCCGGCTGGCGAGAGCGCTTCGACTCGATCACCGTCTATCAGCGCGGCTGGCGACTGGGCGGCAAGGCGGCGTCGAGTCGGGGACAACACGGGCGCATCGAAGAACACGGCCTGCATGTATGGCTAGGTTCCTACGAAAATGCGTTCTGGCTGCTTCGGCAGTGCTACGCCGAACTCGACAGGGGCGCAACCGATCCGCAAGCACCCATCCGGAGCTGGGATCAGGCCATCATCCCGTCCGACCATCTCGCCTTGGCCGACCGGGCACACGACGACTGGTTGATCTGGCTGGGCCGGTTCGCCCGCAATCGCGAACTGCCGGGCGAACCCGATGGCACCGGCCGCGAACTGACGGTTGTCGGATTTGTTCGCCGGGCACTTCAGCTGATACTCGATTTCACCGAGTCGATGGGTGAGCCAACGGCCGTCGGTATTGCGTTATCCACGACACCGGACCCGCCGCCGCACGTCCGGTCTGTTGACGTGGTGCGCCGCGGTGTGACGGCTGTCCTGGCAGCGCTGGCCAATCCACCGCTACAACGCGCTGAAAGCGGCCTTGTAGACCGGATTCTCAACGCGACCCGGGTCGGCCTCGACTACGATCACCGCCCCGACCACAAGCGGGCGTGGCTGCTGCTGTCGCTGCTGACGGCGACCGTGCGCGGGCTGATCGCCGACAACCTCATCACGGATCCGCGCGGCTTCCGAGCGATCAACGACGAAGATTTCGGTGACTGGATCCTGCGCCACGGTGCTCACCCCGACGTCCTCGAATTCCCGCTGGTGCGTGGGCTTTACGACATGGTGTTTGGTTACCGCGACGGTGACCGCAGCCGACGCGCGTTCGCTGCTGGATTGGCCGTGCTGTGGACGGGCAACTTGCTGTTTCAATACAAGGGCGCGCTGTTTTGGAAGATGACGGCCGGCATGGGCGACGTCGTGATCGCCCCCCTGTATCAAGTGCTGCGTCGACGCGGTGTCACGTTCGAGTTTTTCCATCGCCTGGATGCCCTGCACCTCGATCCCGCGCATCAAGGCATCGACGCGATCACGATGGGACGACAGCTGCGGCTCGCAGACGGAATCGACCATTACGAACCGCTCGTCAGGGTGCGGGGCCTGCCCGTCTTTCCGAACTCGCCGGTGGTCAGTCAGCTGGATGCGCATACCGGAAGCGATTGCCTGGAGTCGCATTTCGATAACCGTGACGACGCCGAAAGACGGGTGCTGCGCAGCGGCGTCGACTTCGACCACGTTGTGCTCGCGGTGTCGGTCGGCATGGTGGATGTGGTGGCCGGTGAACTCATCGCGGATCGACCCGAGTGGCGGGAGATGACAACGAAGGTCCGCACGGTCGCTACTCAGGCGTTCCAGATCTGGCTGCGGCCAGACGAGGCCGCTTTAGGGTGGCGCCACCCGGGAGTGACCACCAGCGGCTATGTAGCTCCGTTCGATACCTGGGCGTCGATGCCGCAAACGTTGTGGGCAGAGGACTGGCCCGCCGACGACCGGCCGGGCGCCGTCGCCTATTTCTGCGGTGCGTTGCGGACGCCGCTGGGGACGGCTGACGACAATCTCGAGTACGTTCGCCGCTGCGAAAGTCAAGTGCGGACAGATGCCGTCAGCTACCTCGACAACCACCTACGGCTGTACTTGCCCGGCGCGAGCACCGAGCATGGTTTCGCCTGGCACTTGCTGACGGGCGCTGACGGCCAGCGTGGCGCCGATGCGTTGGCAACACAGCATGTGAGCGTGAACATCGATCCGTCGGATCGCTACGTCCAGTCGGTACCCGGGAGTGACCGGTACCGGCTACGTCCGGACGAAAGCGGTTACGACAACTTAGTTTTGGCGGGCGATTGGACCGATTGCGGAATGAATGCGGGCTGCATTGAGGCCGCCGTTATGTCGGGCTTCCAAGCGGCGAACGCGCTCTTGGGCCGTCACCGCTACCACCGCATCCGGGGCTTCTACATTCCGTGACGCTGTGTTAGACAACCGCCCGCAAGTGGTCGGCCAATTCACCGCGGT
>NZ_DASRBZ010000688.1:0-19721 GCF_035653355.1 Mycobacterium sp.
TTCCTGCACGAATGCCAGGAGGCCGGGTTGGATTCGGCGATCGTGCATGCCTCGAAGATCCTGCCCATCAACAGGATCCCGGAAGACCAGCGCGCTGTGGCGCTCGATCTGATCTACGACCGCCGCCGCGACGGCTATGACCCGCTGCAGGAGCTGATGGGCATGTTCGAGGGCGTGTCGGCGGCGTCGTCGAAGGAATCCCGCGCCGCCGAACTGGCCAAGCTGCCGCTGTTCGAGCGGTTGGCTCAGCGCATCGTCGACGGTGAACGCAATGGTCTGGAAGCCGATCTCGACGAGGCGATGACGCAGAAGCCGCCGCTGGCCATCATCAACGAGGACCTGCTGGCCGGTATGAAAACCGTCGGGGAGCTGTTCGGTTCGGGTCAGATGCAGCTCCCGTTCGTGCTGCAGTCGGCCGAGGTGATGAAAGCTGCGGTGGCCTACCTCGAACCGCACATGGAGAAGTCCGACGACGACCAAGGCAAGGGCCGCATCGTGCTCGCCACCGTTAAAGGTGATGTGCACGACATCGGGAAGAACCTCGTCGACATCATCTTGAGCAACAACGGCTACGAGGTCGTCAATCTCGGCATCAAGCAGCCGATCGGCAACATTCTCGAAGTCGCGGAAGACAAGAGCGCCGATGTCGTCGGCATGTCGGGGCTGCTGGTGAAATCCACCGTGGTGATGAAGGAAAATCTCGAGGAGATGAACACCCGCGGGGTGGCCGAGAAGTTTCCGGTACTGCTTGGCGGTGCGGCGTTGACCCGTAGCTACGTCGAAAACGACCTCGCAGACATCTACGAGGGCGAAGTACATTACGCGCGCGACGCTTTCGAGGGCCTCAAGTTGATGGACACCATCATGAGCGCCAAGCGGGGCGAGGCGCCCGACACCGAGAGCCCCGAGGCGATCGTCGCCCGGGAAAAGGAAGCCGAGCGCAAGGCCCGCCACGAGCGCTCGAAGCGCATTGCCGCACAACGCAAAGCCGCTGAAGCGCCGATCGAAATACCTGAGCGCTCCGACGTCGCCGCCGATGTCGAGGTGCCGACGCCGCCGTTCTGGGGGTCGCGGATCGTCAAGGGCTTGGCAGTGGCCGAATACAGCGCACTGCTTGATGAGCGTGCTTTGTTCCTGGGCCAGTGGGGTCTGCGGGGCGCGCGCGGCGGCAATGGCCCGTCGTATGAAGAACTGGTGGAGACCGAAGGGCGACCGCGGTTGCGTTACTGGCTGGACCGGCTGTCCACCGACGGGGTGCTAGCTCACGCCGCGGTGGTGTACGGCTACTTCCCGGCGGTCTCGGAGCGCGACGACGTCATCATCCTTACCGAGCCGACACCGGATGCGCCGGAGCGGTTCCGGTTCACCTTCCCGCGCCAGCAGCGCGACCGGTTCCTCTGTATCGCCGACTTCGTCCGGTCACGGGCGCTGGCCACCGAACGTGGCCAGGTTGATGTGCTGCCGTTCCAGCTAGTGACAATGGGGGATCCGATCGCCGAGTTCGCCAACGAGCTGTTCGCGTCCAACTCCTACCGCGACTACCTCGAGGTGCACGGCATCGGCGTGCAGCTCACCGAGGCGCTGGCCGAGTACTGGCACCGGCGGATCCGCGAGGAGCTGCGCTTCTCCGGCGACCGGGCGATGTCTTCCGAGGACCCGGAAGCCGTCGAAGACTACTTCAAGCTCGGCTACCGCGGCGCCCGGTTCTCGTTCGGCTACGGCGCGTGCCCCGACCTGGAGGACCGGGTCAAGACCATGGCGCTGCTGCAGCCGGAGCGCATCGGGGTGAGCCTGTCGGAGGAGATGCAGCTGCATCCTGAGCAGTCCACCGATGCGTTCATCCTGCATCACCCAGAGGCCAAGTACTTCAACGTCTGACGCCTATGGCTTACTCAGCGTCGGTCCGGACCGCCGTACGGTTCGCGTCGATCGCTGCGCTCGGCGGACTGTTCTTCGGCTACGACGTCTCTGTAACGAACGGGGCAGTGGCGGCGCTGCAGGACCAGTTCCGGGTCGGTAACGCGCTGCTGGGTTTGGCAGCCGGCGCTGGGCTGCTGGGCGCCGCGGCAGGAGCGATTACCGCGGGCCGGATCGCCGACCGGATGGGTCGGCGGTCGATGATGAAGCTTGCGGCCGCGCTGTTTTTGGTGTGCGGGCTGGGCACCGGGCTGGCCGGCAACATCTGGATCTTCGTGGCGTGCCACGCGGTAGGTGGCTTCGGCATCGGTATCGCATCTGTGGTGTCGCCGGCCTACATCGCCGAGATTTCGCCCCCGCGTATCCGCGGTCGGCTGGGCTCGCTGCAGCAGCTCGCCATCGTGTGCGGCATCTTCCTGGCGCTGGCAGTGGACTGGGTGCCGTTCCACATCGCGGGCGGCTCCCGCGAAGAGCTGTGGCTGGGTTTGGCCGCATGGCGCTGGACCTTCCTCGCGGAGGCCATCCCGGCGATCCTCTTCGGTGCGCTGGCTTTCAGGATCCCGGAATCCCCGCGTTACCTCGTTGCCGCCCAACAAATCCCAGAAGCTCGCCGGGGGCTTTCCATGGTGCTCGACGAGCGTGAAGTCGACGTCACGATCAATCGCATTCAGGAGACGCTGAGACGAGACCATCCGCCGTCGTGGCGTGATCTGCGCAAGCCGTCCGGCGGCTTGTACGGCATCGTGTGGGTGGGCCTCGGCGTGGCGGTGTTTCAGCAGCTGGTCGGCATCACCGTGATCTTCTACTACGGCAGCGTGCTGTGGCAGGCGGTGGGGTTCAAGGAGAACGCGTCGTTCGGCATCGCGGTGGCCACCTCCGTCGTCAACGTGGTGATCACGTTGATCGCCATGGCGCTGATCGACAAGGTCGGTCGCAAGCCACTGCTGTTGACCGGGTCCGCGGGCATGGCAGTGATGTTGGCGACACTGTCGGTGGTTTTCACCCAGGTCCCGATCGTCGGAGGCAAGCCGCACCTCACCGGAGCCTCCGGGGTAGTAGCACTGGTGGCCGCCAACGTCTTCGTCGTGGCGTTCGCAGTGTCCTGGGGGCCGGGGCTTTGGGTGCTGTTGGGCGAGATATTTCCGAACCGCATCCGTGCCGCGGCGCTGGGATTGGCGTCCGCCTGCCAGTGGTTGACCAACTTTGCGGTCGCGTTCACGTTCCCGTCGCTGCGCGAAGCGCTCGGCGTGGCGTACGGCTTCTACGCACTGTGCGCCACGTTGTCGTTTGTTTTCGTGTGGCGATATATCCGGGAGACCAAAGGGGTATCGCTGGAAGACATGCACGCCGAGCTGTTGCACGAGTGAGCCGTTTCCCTGCGCGAGCGGGCGTGTCTGTACACAGACACGCCGTCCACGCCGGCATTTCGCGCCCGCTCGCCGCTGAAGCCGACGACAAACTGCCGTGACTTTGCTGGCAGGCACGTGAAACAATCGCTGGCCGTGAAGACTTTCGAGGATCTGTTCGCCGAACTCGGCGAGCGTGCCCGCAACCGACCGGCCGGCAGCGCCACAGTGGCCGCGTTGGACGGCGGAGTCCATGAGCTAGGCAAGAAGATCCTCGAAGAAGCCGGCGAAGTGTGGCTGGCGGCCGAATACGAGCCCGACGACGCGCTGGCCGAAGAAATCAGCCAGTTGCTCTACTGGACACAGGTGTTGATGATCTCGCGTGGACTCAGCCTCGACGATGTGTACCGGAAGCTGTGATGGCGCGGACTGACCGCGGCGGTGCATCATCGATGCTGCGGGTCGCGGTGCCCAACAAGGGTGCGCTCAGCGAGCCGGCGAGCGAAATTTTGTCGGAAGCCGGCTACCGTCGCCGCACCGACCCGAAGGATCTGACCGTCCTGGACCCCGTCAACAATGTCGAGTTCTTTTTCTTGCGGCCCAAAGATATTGCGGTCTACGTCGGATCCGGTGATCTCGACTTTGGGATCACCGGCCGGGACCTGGTGCGTGAGTCCGATGCGCCGGTGCGGGAACGGTTGGCGCTGGGTTTCGGGTCGTCCAGCTTCCGGTATGCAGCGCCTGCGGGTCGCGACTGGACGACCGCGGATTTGGCCGGTGTTCGGATCGCCACCGCTTATCCGAACCTGGTACGAAAGGATTTGGCAGCCAAGGGAATTGAGGCGACCGTGATCCGGCTCGATGGCGCTGTGGAGATTTCGGTGCAGTTGGGAGTCGCCGATGCCATCGCCGACGTGGTGGGCTCCGGTCGCACGCTGGGACTGCATGATTTGGTGGCCTTCGGTGAACCGCTGTGTGATTCCGAAGCGGTGCTCATCGAACGAGCCGACCCCGACCGCCAGGACCCTGCCCACGCTGCGGCCCGCGACCAGATGGTGGCCCGCGTCCAGGGCGTGGTCTTCGGCCAGCAGTATCTGATGCTGGACTACGACTGTCCGCGTTCGGCGCTTGACCAAGCCACCTCGATCACACCGGGGTTGGAGTCACCGACTATCGCGCCGCTGGCCGACCCCGACTGGGTAGCGGTGCGCGCACTGGTACCGCGGCGCGACGTCAATGCGATCATGGACGAGCTAGCCGCGATCGGAGCCAAGGCGATCCTGGCTTCCGACATCCGTTTCTGCCGATTCTGATCACGTCGGGGTATCCGCGCCGCCGCTGTGTTAGCGTGCCGGACTGTCCCCGTGCCAGGAGGATCGCCGTGACGCACTCCCTTGTGCTGCTGTTCGCATTGCTGATCGGCGTCGTCGCCGGATTACGTGCCCTGACAGCTCCCGCGGTGGTCGCATGGGCCGCGCTGCTCGACTGGATCAACCTCGAGGGGACGTGGGCGTCTTGGGTGGCTCACTCGGTGACGGTCGCCATCCTCACCATCCTTGCGGTTATCGAGCTCGTCACCGACAAACTCCCGATGACCCCGAGCCGCACCGCCGCCGCCTCGTTCATCGCGCGAATCCTGCTGGGCGCGTTCGCCGGTGCGGTTATCGGCACCGCATGGGGGTACACCTGGAGCGGGCTCGGCGCGGGTGCCCTCGGCGCGGTGCTCGGCACCCTCGGCGGCTACGAGGCACGTATCCGATTGGTCGGTGCCACCGGCGGCCACGACCGCTCAGTGGCGCTGCTCGAAGACACCGTCGCGGTGCTGGGCGGGCTTGCCGTTGCGGTAATGACAGCGGTTCTCTAGCAAACCATTTCAGCGCCGTCGCCGCCTCTGACCGCGGCCGGCTCCGGGCGCTGGTCAGCGGGCCAGCCCGGATAGGGCGGCGGCGTCCCCCCGAAAGCCGGGCAGCGCTGCTGGTGCGGGCACCAATCGCACAGCCGCGACGGCCTGGACCGGAAATCGCCAGTGGCCCCAGCGGATTGGATCGCCCGCCAGATCGCCATCAGCGTCTTCTCGAAGCGCAGCAGCTCCTCGTGCTCGGGGGAGTAGTCGAGCAGCTCACCGTCGGCCAAGTAGATGAGCCGCAGCCGGGTGGGCAGCACACCGCGCGACCGCAGCAGTGCCACCGCATAGAACTTCATCTGAAATAAGGCTTTGAATTCCGCGAGTGCGCGCGCCGCCGGCGGCGCCTTGCCCGTCTTGTAGTCGACCACCCGCAGCTCACCAGTCGGTGCGACGTCGATGCGGTCGATATAGCCACGCAGCAGCGTGCCGTCGGCCAGCTCTACCTCGACGCGCTGCTCGCAGCTTTGCGGATCGAACCGGGTCGGGTCCTCCAGCCGGTAGTACCCGGACAACAACGCGCGGGCCTCGTCGAGCAATTCGGCCAGCTGCTCCGGGCCAAGGGCGTTGGCCAACCCGGGCTCCTCGGCGACCATCTGCTCCCAGGCCGGCGCCACCAGCGCCAGCGCGGTGTCACGGTCACGCTGCAGCGGCGGCAAGGCATAGAGCTGTTCGAGTGCGGTATGGACCACCGATCCCCGCAACTGGGCTGTCGACGGCGGCTCCGGCAACCGGTCGATCGCGCGGAACCGATACAGCAGAGGGCACTGTTTGAAGTCGGCCGCCCGTGACGGTGACAACGCCGGCCGCACCGCTTCCGCGGACGCAGCAGGCGCACCGGCGCACGTCGATGTCATGGCCTGATGCAATCACAAAGGACCGACAAAAACCCGCTACCACACCGATGTCTGTGTCCAAACGGATTAGGGAGAGCCACTGATGCGGTTCGGGACCTCGTCGGGTCGGCCACAAGGTTTGCTGACCGCGCAAACAGGGAAAGTTGCATCCGTGGGTGGAAGGCGCTCGCTATGCCAGCCACAAGCAATTGACTTCACAAAGGATCGTCAACCGATGACTCAGGCCAGGCACGTGCGTGCCGTCGGGCATACTCATCAGGGCCGCGTGCCCTTGAGCCTGCCCGGCTCGGACGGCGCCGTGCACGAGCCGCGCCACCACAAAGGCATTCACCGGCAGTCCCGCCGGCGTGACCCGGTCGCCAAACCACATATCCGCGCATTGACGGCAATGGCAGCGGTAGCCGTGATCTCGGCCGGCATCGGGGCGGGCGCGGCAACAGCGGTTAACCGGTTGCGGCTCACCGACGCCAGCACACTGGCCGCCAGTCAGGCACCGGCTGCCTCGGCAGTGGCGCAAGTGGAGCAGGTTGCGGCAAAAGTCGTGCCGGCCGTGGTGAAGTTGCAAACCGATGCGGGCGCTGAATTCACCACTGGCTCAGGCATTGTGCTGAGCCCGGACGGGCTGATTCTGACCAACGACCACGTGGTGTCGGCTCCAGATGCCGACCCCAACGGCGCGGCTGAGACACGCACCGTCGCGACACTCGCGGACGGCCGCGTCGTACCCGTTAGTGTGGTGGCCAGCGATCCGGCCAGTGACCTCGCAGTGGTTCGAGCGCACGGTGTCTCGGGGCTTACCCCCATCACCTTCGGCTCGTCGGCGCAGCTTCACGTCGGCCAAACCGTCGTGGCGGTGGGATCACCCCTGGGACTGACCGACACAGTGAGCACCGGCATCATCAGCGCGTTGCACCGCCGGCTGCCCAGCCGCAGTGGTGGCAGCGACCGGATCGACGTACCCGACGCCATCCAAACCGACGCTGCGATGAACCCCGGAAGCTCCGGCGGCGCCCTGGTCGATATGACCGGCGCGCTCGTCGGGGTCAACTGTGCGATCGCGGTGGTGGGCGATGACAGCGGCCAGGGCCGAATCGGTTCCACCGGTTTGGGTTTCGCCATCCCGGCCGATCACGCCAAGCGCGTCGCGGATGCGCTCATCGCCGGCGGCGCCGCCCCGCGCACATGATGCGGACGCACTGCCCCAACGCGACGAACCCCCCGCACCGGTTATGGCGTGTGTGCTGGCACGCTAGACGACTGTGTCCGCAACCGGCCCGTTCGCTGTGGGCGACCGTGTCCAGCTAACCGACACCAAGGGTCGCCGCTACACGGTGCTGCTCACCGAGGGCGCCGAGTTCCACACCCACCGCGGCGCAATCGCGCACGACGCGGTGATCGGCCTGCCGGAGGGCAGCGTCGTGAAATCCAGCAACGGCGACGACTTCTTGGCGCTGCGCCCGCTGCTCGTGGACTACGTGATGTCGATGCCACGCGGTGCCCAGGTGGTCTATCCCAAAGACGCCGCGCAGATCGTGCATGAGGGCGACATCTTCCCCGGCGCCCGGGTATTGGAAGCCGGCGCCGGATCCGGCGCACTGACCTGCTCACTGTTGCGGGCGGTCGGGCCGCACGGGCAGGTGATCTCCTACGAGGTGCGCGCCGACCACGCCGAGCATGCCCGCCGCAATGTCGAGACGTTCTACGGAGGCCGGCCGGACAACTGGCAACTGGTCATCGCCGACCTCGCGGACTGCGATTTACCCGCCGGCGCCGTGGACCGCGTGGTGCTCGACATGCTCGCGCCGTGGGACGTACTGGATGCTGTGTCGCAGGTGCTAATCGCCGGTGGTGTGCTGATGATCTACGTGGCCACCGTCACCCAGCTGTCGAAGACCGTGGAGACATTGCGGCAACAGCAGTGCTGGACCGAGCCGCGAGCGTGGGAGACGCTGCAACGCGGCTGGAACGTCGTGGGCCTGGCGGTCCGGCCGGAGCACACCATGCGCGGCCACACCGCGTTTCTGGTCTGCGCGCGCCGGCTTGCCCCGGGAACCACCACGCCCACGGTCTTGCGCCGCAAGCGGCAGCTGTAAGCAACTGGTCAGTCGTCGTCGCTGCGCTGCAGACCCCGGCGCACCGACAACAACTCGAACTCCGGGTGTGCGGCCACCAAGCGTTCAGCGGCGTCGAGTACCTCGACGGTATGGCCGCGATCGCCCGACACCAGGGCCACACCAATGCCGGCCCGCCGGTACAGATCGTGCGACCCGGTCTCGGCGGCTGACACGCTGAGCTTGCGCTGCAGTTCGGCCACAAGCGGCCGGATCACCGAGCGCTTCTGCTTGAGGGAGCGCACGTCGCCGAGCAGCACGTCGAACTCGAGCCAGCCGATCCACATACCAGTTGGTTACGGCGTCGGCGTCGGCGTAGGCGGCGGCGTACCGGTCTGCGAGTTCCCGAAACCGAGCAGCATGTCGGCCGTCTGATGCGACAACTGCCAGCCACCTGGATAGGGCTTGAACTCCATCGGAAACGAAAACCCCGGAGCGTCCCGATTCGGTGAGGTCACGTTGACGGTGGCCACCACATCGGCCGGATCCTTGTCCGACCAGGCGATGTCGGTCGCATTGAACGTCACCGGCGCATAGCCGCCGTCGACCAACGCGGTGGCGAACTTTTCCAGAGCCGCGGCGTTATCCGGTGTCGCGCTTTCAACCAGATCGAGCTTTTGGTTGCCCGGCACCGCGGGGTCGGCCAGCCGGTACAGCACGTCGGTGAGCGCCTGTGCTGGGGGGAGCGGCGGAGTCTGCGGAGTGGGCGCGGGATTCGGCGCCACAGCTGTCGATGCAACAGATGACGACGCCGCAGCTGATGACGACGGGGCAGAGCCGTGCTCGCTATGCGAGCACCCTGATAGCCCAAGTGCCGCCACAACAGTGGCGGCACTCAAGGCGACGACGAGCTGCCGGCGCATCCATCCAGCAGCGGTCAGCCGGAGGCCTGCACGGCCTGCAGCAGCGACATCGCCGAACTACGGGACAGCTTCCAGGTGCCCTGGTTGACGAACGTGATGTTTTGGGTGGTCGGCGCAAGGTTCGGACCAGAGGCAGTGATATCCGCCGAGGCGGCGCCGGGACCTGCCGGCGCGATGTTCGCGACGGTGAACGACAGCGGAAGGGATCCGTTTTGAGCCGCTTTTTGCAGCTTCCGGTCGGCGATGCGGCCTTCGACTCCGCCGACGCCGCCTTCGACCAGATTGCTCTTGCTCGCAAACGGAATGTTGGGATTCTGCAGGCCGTTCAGAACGCTCACCAGTTGGTCGGGGGTGGGCACGTCGGCTGCCGGATCAAGCGGCAGCGGCGCGCCGAAGGCGACCGGCTGCACGTGAGGCGCCGACGGGGCCACGGATGCAATCGAGGTCACACCAGCGGCTGCCGCACCGATTGCAGCAACGGCCGCCAAGCCTGTGGCTAGGGATTTCACGCTTTCCGCTGTCCTTTCGATCGGCCTGATTCGGTGCGAAGGCTACCAGTGGGTACTTATCTGTTGAATTTTGATCCCCACACGAATGCCAAATCGCCGGTAGCGTTGAAGTATCCGCCGCGCCAACATCCGGCGCCGCGAAAGGAGCTCAACATGGGTGACTCAGAGCGTGAAATGTTCGGACCCCCTCGTGACCGAGAGTTGTCCAGCGACGACGCCGCCGAATTAGAAGAGTTGCGACGGGAAGCCGCGCTGCTTCGCGAGCAACTCGACAACGCCGTGGGGTCGCAGGGAACTGTGCGGGGAGCCCGTGATGTGCACCAGCTCGAGGCGCGTATCGACTCGCTCGCTGCCCGTAACTCCAAGCTGATGGAAACCCTGAAGGAAGCCCGCCAGCAGCTGCTGGCGCTGCGCGAGGAAGTCGACCGGCTGGGCCAGCCGCCCAGTGGTTACGGCGTGCTGCTGTCCACTCATGACGACAACACCGTCGACGTGTTCACCTCCGGCCGGAAAATGCGACTGACGTGCTCACCGAACATTGACGCCACCGCCCTTAAGAAGGGCCAAACCGTCCGGTTGAATGAAGCCCTGACGGTTGTCGAGGCCGGCACATACGAATCGGTCGGAGAAATTTCCACCTTGCGTGAAATTCTTTCCGACGGTCACCGGGCCTTGGTGGTCGGGCACGCCGACGAGGAACGCATCGTCTGGCTTGCCGAGCCGCTGGTTGCTGAAGACCTGCCCGAGGGGATCCCGGACGCGCTCAACGACGACACGAAGCCACGCAAGCTGCGTCCCGGCGACTCGCTGCTGGTCGACACCAAGGCCGGCTATGCGTTCGAGCGCATCCCGAAGGCGGAGGTCGAAGACCTCGTGCTGGAGGAGGTGCCCGACGTCAGCTACGACGACATCGGTGGCCTGTCCCGCCAGATCGAGCAGATCCGCGACGCGGTCGAGCTGCCGTTCCTGCACAAGGAGCTCTACAAGGAGTACGCGCTGCGCCCACCCAAGGGTGTGCTGCTCTACGGACCGCCAGGCTGCGGCAAGACGCTGATCGCCAAGGCGGTGGCCAACTCGCTGGCCAAGAAGATGGCCGAGGTCCGCGGCGACGACGCCAAGGAGGCCAAGTCGTACTTCCTCAACATCAAAGGGCCCGAGCTGCTGAACAAGTTCGTCGGCGAGACCGAGCGCCACATCCGGTTGATCTTCCAGCGGGCCCGCGAAAAGGCGTCCGAAGGAACACCGGTGATCGTGTTCTTCGACGAGATGGACTCGATCTTCCGCACCCGCGGCACGGGCGTTTCCTCCGACGTGGAGACGACGGTCGTCCCGCAGCTGCTGTCCGAGATCGACGGCGTCGAGGGGCTGGAGAACGTCATCGTGATCGGCGCCTCCAACCGCGAGGACATGATCGACCCGGCGATCCTGCGGCCCGGCCGCCTGGACGTCAAGATCAAGATCGAACGGCCGGATGCCGAAGCGGCGCAGGACATCTTCTCCAAGTACCTCACCGAGGACCTGCCGCTGCACGCCGACGACCTGGCCGAGTTCGGCGGCGACCGCTCCGCTTGCATCAAAGCGATGATCGAGAAGGTCGTCGAGCGGATGTACGCCGAGATCGACGAGAACCGGTTCCTGGAGGTCACCTACGCCAACGGTGACAAGGAAGTCATGTACTTCAAGGACTTCAACTCCGGAGCGATGATCCAAAACGTCGTCGACCGGGCGAAGAAGAACGCGATCAAGTCGGTGCTGGAGACCGGTCAGCCGGGCTTGCGTATTCAGCATCTGCTGGATTCGATCGTCGACGAGTTCGCCGAGAACGAGGACCTGCCCAACACCACCAACCCCGATGACTGGGCGCGCATCTCGGGCAAGAAGGGCGAGCGGATCGTCTACATCCGCACGCTGGTCACCGGCAAGAGCTCCAGCGCGTCGCGGGCCATCGACACCGAGTCCAACCTCGGCCAGTACCTGTAGTCGCCTTTGTCGCGAGCGGGCGTGTTTGCACGCCGACACGCCGCAAGGGCCGTACAACTGCGCCCGCTCGCGGCGCGACTAGCCGCGCATCGGCCGTCGCCTAGGCTTTAAGCCATGCAAAGGATTATCGGGACGGAGGTCGAGTACGGCATCTCGTCGCCGTCGGACCCGACCGCGAACCCGATCCTCACCTCGACCCAAGCGGTGCTGGCCTACGCGGCAGCCGCCGGCATTCAGCGCGCCAAGCGCACCCGCTGGGACTACGAGGTGGAGTCACCGCTGCGCGATGCCCGCGGGTTCGACCTGAGCCGCTCAGCCGGCCCGCCGCCTGTGGTCGACGCCGACGAAGTGGGCGCCGCGAACATGATCTTGACCAACGGGGCGCGGCTCTACGTCGACCACGCTCACCCCGAATACTCCGCGCCCGAATGCACCGACCCACTAGACGCCGTGATCTGGGACAAGGCCGGCGAGCGGGTGATGGAGGCGGCCGCCCGCCACGTCGCCAGCGTGCCGGGCGCGGTGAAGCTGCAGCTGTACAAGAACAACGTCGACGGCAAGGGCGCCTCTTACGGCTCGCACGAGAACTACCTGATGAGCCGCCAGACCCCGTTTTCGGCCGTCATCGTGGGCCTGACTCCGTTCCTGGTGTCCCGGCAGGTAATCACCGGCCAAGGCCGGGTGGGCATCGGCCCCGCCGGAGACGAACCCGGTTTTCAGCTCGCGCAGCGCGCCGACTACATCGAGGTCGAGGTCGGCCTGGAAACCACGCTCAAACGCGGCATCATCAACACCCGCGACGAGCCGCACGCCGACGCCGACCGATACCGGCGGCTGCACGTCATCATCGGTGATGCCAACCTCGCCGAGACGTCGACGTATCTGAAACTCGGTACCACGGCGCTGGTGCTCGACCTGATCGAAGAGGGCATCGACTTAAGCGATCTGGCGCTAGCACGTCCGGTGCACGCCGTACACACCATCAGCCGTGACCCGTCGCTACGGGCCACGGTCGCGCTCGCCGACGGCCGCGAACTGACCGGGCTTGCCCTGCAACGGATTTACCTGGACCGAGTGGCCAAGCTGGTCGACTCCCGTGACTCCGACCCTCGTGCCAACGACATCGTGGAAACCTGGGCGCACGTCCTCGACCTGCTCGAGCGCGACCCGATGGAGTGCGCCGAGCTGCTGGACTGGCCGGCCAAGCTGCGCCTGCTCGAAGGGTTCCGCCAACGGGAAAACCTCAGCTGGTCGGCGCCCCGGTTGCATCTGGTCGACCTGCAGTACTCCGACGTCCGGTTGGACAAGGGCCTCTACAACCGGCTGGTCGCCCGTGGCTCGATGAAGCGGCTGGTCACCGAACAACAGGTGCTCAACGCGGTGGAGAACCCGCCCACCGACACCCGCGCCTACTTCCGCGGCGAGTGCCTGCGCCGGTTCGGCGCCGACATCGCCGCCGCCAGCTGGGACTCGGTGATCTTCGACCTCGGCGGTGACTCGCTGGTGCGGATTCCCACGCTGGAGCCGTTGCGGGGCAGCAAGGCGCACGTCGGGGCGCTGCTGGATTCTGTCGACAGTGCCGTCGAACTGGTGGAACAACTGACGACGTGAGCTCCGTCCGGCGCCGATGCAGGCCTCAAGGCCTGAGGAGAAGCCGGACTATCAGGCTTCGTCCGGCGCCGATGCAGGCCTCAAGGCCTGAGGAGAAGCCGGACAATGGAGCTCAAGCCCGGGGAAAGGTCGGTGTGGACCGGTAGGGTAGAGGAACCGGCGCCGGCGTGATGCGGCGCCGATGACGAAGCAGGAGGCAGCGATGGCTCAGGAGCAGACCAAGCGTGGCGGTGGCGGCGGCGATGGCGACGACCTCACCGGCAGCAACGCCGCGGGCCAGGAGCGTCGCGAAAAGCTGACCGAGGAAACCGACGATCTGCTCGACGAGATCGACGACGTTCTGGAGGAGAACGCCGAGGACTTCGTGCGCGCGTACGTCCAAAAGGGCGGACAGTGACCTGGCCGTTCCGCGATCGCCTGGTCACTAATTCAGCACTTCCCGGAGTCCCCGCCAGCCCTGTAGATCTGTCCTCGTTCGCCGACTTCCTGCGCCGCCAGGCGCCGGAACTGTTGCCGGTGTCCGCGGGCGGCGCCGAGCCGCTCGGGGCCGGCGGCCAGCTGCCGCACGGGACAACGATCGTCGCGCTGAAATACCCCGGTGGTGTCGTCATGGCCGGCGACCGGCGCTCCACCCAGGGCAACATGATCGCCGGGCGCGACATCAAGAAGGTGTACATCACCGACGACTACACCGCGACCGGCATCGCCGGCACCGCGGCCATCGCCGTCGAGTTCGCTCGGCTTTACGCCGTCGAGCTCGAGCACTACGAAAAGCTCGAGGGTGTGCCGCTGACCTTCGCCGGCAAAGTCAACCGGCTGGCGATCATGGTCCGAGGCAATCTCGGCGCCGCGATGCAGGGGCTGGTCGCACTGCCGCTGCTGGCCGGGTTCGACATCGACGACCCGGATCCAGAGAAGGCGGGCCGCATCGTGTCATTCGACGCCGCCGGCGGCTGGAACATCGAGGAAGAGGGCTATCAGGCGGTGGGCTCGGGCTCGATCTTCGCCAAGTCATCGATGAAAAAGCTGTACTCGCAAGTGACCGACGCCGATTCGGCGCTGCGGGTGGCCGTCGAGGCGCTCTACGACGCCGCTGACGACGACTCCGCCACCGGCGGCCCGGACCTGGTACGCGGCATCTTCCCCACGGCGGTCAGCATCGGACCCGACGGCGCCGTCGACGTGCCCGAGGAGCGCATCGCCGAACTGGCCCGCGAGGTCATCGAAAACCGGTCGCGCGCCGATACCTTCGGCCCGGACGCGCAAGCGGGTGAGAAGTGAGCTTCCCGTATTTCATTTCGCCCGAGCAGGCGATGCGCGAGCGCAGCGAGCTTGCGCGCAAGGGCATCGCGCGGGGACGCAGCGTGGTGGCGCTGGCCTACGCCGGCGGCGTGTTGTTCGTCGCCGAAAACCCGTCGCGCTCACTGCAGAAAATCAGCGAGCTCTACGACCGGGTCGGCTTCGCAGCCGCCGGCAAGTTCAACGAATTCGACAACCTGCGCCGCGGCGGCATCCAATTCGCCGACACCCGCGGCTATGCCTACGACCGCCGCGACGTCACGGGCCGCCAGCTGGCCAACGTCTACGCCCAGACCCTGGGCACCATCTTCACCGAGCAGGCCAAGCCCTACGAGGTCGAGCTCTGCGTGGCCGAGGTGGCTCACTACGGCGAGTCCAAACCCCCTGAGCTGTACCGGATCACCTACGACGGATCGATCAACGACGAGCCGCACTACGTCGTCATGGGCGGCACCACCGAGCCGATCGCCAACGCACTCAAGGATTCCTACGCCGAAAATGCCGACTTGGCCGACGCGGTGCGGATCGCCGTCGAGGCGCTGCGCGCGGGCAGCGGCAACGGCTCCGGCGACCAGCCGGCCCTGGGTGTGTCGAGCCTGGAAGTCGCGATCCTCGACCAGAACCGGCCGCGGCGGGCGTTTCGGCGGATCACCGGCGCGGCGCTGGAATCGCTGCTGCCCAAACCCGAGGCTTCCGGCTCAGCTGACGGCAAGTCGTCGAAATAACCCACCGATCGAAGGTCGCGCACGCGGCGTGATGCGTATTCGACCGGTCGCGTAGCTTGGCCCACAAGACAGGATTGCAAGCTGCGGAGGTCGCCAGATGAGCGCGCTGCATATCCCGGTGATCGACTCCTTCGCGGGGCCATACCTGTTCTTGTCGAACTTCGCGCCCGCGCCCACGCCGCATCGAGGTTGGCTGTATCCGACCAGTGAACATGCCTTCGCCGCCGCGAAAACACGCGACCCGGCCGCGGTGGCGGCCATCCGCGACACCGACGATCCGGCACGCGCCAAGCAGATCGGCCGTGCCGCGCCGCTGGTCGAGGGCTGGGAAGGCGGAGGCAAATTCGCGGTGATGGACGAGGTCGTCAGCGCCAAGTTCGACCACAATTCCGACCTGGCCCGCCAGCTACTGGACACCCACGGCGTACTGCTGGTGGAAGGAAACACCTGGCATGACCAGGTGTGGGGATCGTGCCGGTGCGACCAGCACTGCGACATTCCCGGCGGAAACGCGCTCGGCGTCATCCTGATGGCCGTGCGGTTACGGCTGGCCGCGCGCTAGCGCTCGGTCCACCCCCGACGCGGGACCCCAACAACAGCAACGGCTTTGGCCGCATCCCGGACAGTGTTGCCGAACGCTGAAATCGGTGCTACCTTGCGGGAGCACCTCGTTAGGCGAGGCTCCTGGACGAACATAGGCCACTGATCTGACGACGTCGAGAGACGCCCAAGATCAGGACAGATCTCCCCGGCTTAAGGGGTGGTCCCAAGTGGCTTTCCCGCATCCGCGGGCATACGTCGGCCAGTGCCAAAGCTCAACGTGTGAGGGCAATGTCGCCGCTGGACCGCATCTGCGTGTCCCTCTGTGTGCATGTTTTGGCCGGGATCAAGTACGGAAGGCGGTGTTCCCATGACCAGCACGATCGACGTCCACGTCGTCGGCTCAGCCGATGGGCTGCGCCTGACTCCGTATGAGGCTATGCAGCAGGACTTGCTGTACATCCGCCGCGAGCTGGAGCGCGCAGGTATTCCGTTCTTGCTCATCCGCGGTGCCGACGGGCGCCCCGCACTCGTGGTTGATATTGCTCTGCGCGCCCGGGTCGCCGACGCTTTGATGGCGGCCTGCCTGGACGCGCCGCTGCGCGCCAAGGTTCTCGACGGAACTGGATGCCGCTCTGTGTATCTCGGTGACGGGCTGCTCTCGGTCGCACCTGATCCGCGGCTGCTGCGGATATTCCGCCGGCGCGAATGTCCGCGCTCGGGCATGCGTTACGGCGCCTCCGCCGGCGTAGAACTGCAGTTCTGGGTGTTCGACGGACAGCAGGCGGTCTGTCCGATCGAGAACTCACTGACCCGCAAGACGTTGGCGCTCAGCGAAGTTGAGTACACAGAAGTCGAACTGCACGGCCGGACGTGGCCGACAATCGCCGGGATGTTCACCCCGCACGCCGGGGACATCACGTTCGACATCGACATGGTGTTCTCCTGGGTGGACGGCAACGACCCGGAGTTCCGGGCGCGCCGGGCGGCGGCGATGGCCAATCACCTCGTCGGGGAAGGCGACGACGCCGACGCGCGGATCCGTCACATCGACGAGCTCAAGTACGCCCTGCGGTCGGTGCACGCATTCGCGCCGTGGGTGCGCCGCATCTTCATCGCGACCGACTCGCCGGTACCGCAGTGGCTGGCCCCCCACCCGAAGATCACCATCGTGCGCGCCGAGGAGCACTTCACCGACCTTTCCGCGCTGCCGGTGTACAACAGCCACGCGGTGGAAACCCAACTGCACCACATCCCCGGCCTGGCTGAACATTTCCTGTACTCCAATGACGACATGTTCTTCGGGCGGCCGCTGTCGCCGGCGATGTTCTTCTCCCCGGGTGGGGTCACCAAGTTCATCGAAGCCGGAACCCGAATCGGCCTGGGGGCCAACCACCCCGAGCGCAGCGGCTTCGAAAACGCGGCACGGGTCAATCGGCAACTGTTGTGGGATAGGTTCGGCAAGATCATCACCCGCCACCTGGAGCACACCGCTGCTCCGTTGCGCAAGAGCGTGCTGTTCGAGCTCGAGCGCGCGTTCCCGCAAGACTTTGCCCGAACTCAGGCGAGCCGTTTCCGGTCCAGCACCGACATTTCGGTGACCAACTCGCTGTACCACTACTACGCCCTGATGACCGGGCGGGCGGTGCAGAACGAGGCGGCGAAGGTGCTCTACGTGGACACCACCTTGCGGTCAGGGCTGGCGAAACTGCCGAAGCTGCTGAAGAAGCGCAAGTTCGACTTCTTCTGCCTCAATGACGGCAGCTTCCCCGAGGTGAGCGCGCAGGAGCGGGCTCGTGTGGTCGGCGAGTTTCTCGAAAGCTACTTCCCGGTGCCCGCACCGTGGGAGCGCGCCGTCGCCGACGAGTGAGACCACCCAGCGGGCGGGTGCGTTGATCACCGTCCGCTGGGAATCACCTGCGGTGCGCCAATTGCGGTGGGATGCGGGGTATTCGGGTGGCCGGCAGGATGCTCACCTCAGCGTCGCTGAGTTCACGCTGAACAGTGTCCGGCGGGACGAACCGCCCCACGGTGGGACCGGCGGCCAGCGGAATGACAGTGTGCACGACCGTGTCTGGGTAACAGTGCACCAGATTGAACGCTTGTGCGCCGTCACGGCCACGGGTTCCCGGGGTCAGCAGATCTTGGGTGTAACAGCTGGCCGAGGCCACCGACACCGGGATGCCGGCGAACGTGGCTGCGGTGGAGTAGTGGAGGTGTCCGGCCAGGATGCTGCGCACGTCGGTGCCGCGGACAACGTCGGCCAGCGGTGTCTGGTCGCGCAGTTCCACCATCACGGCGAGATCCTGCATGCACGGGATGGGCGGGTGGTGCATGGCGAGGATGGTGCCGAAGGGAGCGGGGTCGGCCAGCTGGTCGGCCAGCCACCGCAACTGCTGGGGTGCGATCTTCCCGTGGTGGTGGCCGGGAACCGATGTGTCCAGCACGATCACACGCAATCCGGCGATGTCGTGCACCCGGTCTATCGGCGCCATCGTCGGGCTCTCACGCAACAGGTGTTGGCGCAGCGCGGCTCGATTGTCGTGGTTGCCCATCACCCAAATAATTTGAGCGCCAAGGCGATCGGCCAACGGCTCGACGAGTTCGCGCAACTTGCGGTAGGCGTCCGGCTGGCCGGTGTCGGCCAGGTCGCCAGTGAAGATCAACGCGTCGGGACGGGTTTTGGAGGCATCGAGCCGCTGAAGCAGCTCGGAAAATCGGGCGTCGGCGTCGACGTGTCCATACAGGTCGTCGTCGCCGGCTACCAGGTGGGTGTCGCTGATGTGGGCAATGACGTGGTCCGGCCGCGGATGCTCCGCGGCCCTGGGTCTATCCACCGGACTACAAGCACCTCCCTGACGGGCAACTGGCACTGTCGACTTTACCGAAGCGGTATTGGAACGCCGGTAAAGCGGGCCTTGACGTCGAGTGACGTTAGGACGAACTACGCGGCCTGGTGGTCGTACCTGCCGTGGCCGCCGAACCGGGTCACCGAGGATCAGCGGATTCTGCGACCACGACCGGCAGCCGTCGATGAGCCGGCGCAGCAGGGCCGCCTACATCATCCACAGCGGGGCTTCCACACCCTTTGCGCGTTTAACCAGTACGCTCGAATCGTGCAGCGGCGAATCATGGGCATCGAGACCGAATTCGGTGTCACCTGCACATTTCACGGCCACCGGCGTCTGTCTCCCGACGAGGTGGCCCGTTACCTGTTTCGCCGGGTGGTGTCGTGGGGTCGCAGCTCGAACGTGTTCCTGCGCAACGGCGCGCGGCTCTACCTCGACGTGGGCAGCCATCCGGAGTATGCGACCGCCGAGTGCGACAACCTGGTGCAGCTGGTCACCCACGACCGCGCCGGCGAGCGGGTGCTGGAAGACCTGCTGATTGACGCCGAGCAGCGGCTGGCCGACGAGGGCATCGGCGGCGACATTTACCTGTTCAAGAACAACACCGACTCGGCCGGCAACTCCTACGGCTGCCACGAGAACTACCTGATCGTGCGGGCCGGCGAGTTTTCGCGGATCTCCGACGTGCTGCTGCCGTTCCTGGTGACCCGCCAGCTGATCTGCGGAGCCGGGAAAGTGCTGCAAACGCCCAAGGCCGCCACCTTCTGCCTGAGTCAGCGCGCCGAGCACATCTGGGAGGGCGTCTCAAGCGCAACGACCCGATCACGCCCGATCATCAACACCCGCGACGAGCCGCATGCCGACGCCGAAAAGTACCGGCGCCTGCACGTCATCGTCGGCGACTCCAACATGTGCGAGACCACCACCATGCTCAAGGTGGGTACCGCGGCGCTGGTGCTGGAGATGATCGAAGCCGGGGTGGCGTTCCGCGACTTCTCGCTCGACAACCCCATCCGTGCGATCCGCGAGGTCAGCCACGACATCACCGGTCGGCGCCCGGTGCGGCTGGCCGGCGGGCGGCAGGCCAGTGCGCTGGACATCCAGCGCGAGTACTACACGCGCGCCGTCGAGCATTTGCAGACCCGGGAGCCCAACGCCCAGATCGAGCAGGTCGTCGACCTGTGGGGGCGTCAGCTCGACGCCGTTGAAAG
>NZ_DASRBZ010000689.1:0-8851 GCF_035653355.1 Mycobacterium sp.
GGACTCGGCGGTGGCCAACGCGGGACGCCCGTCAATCAGCCACGCGCGCAGCGCCTCGGCGGCGGGCTGCCCGAACGGAACAGTGCGCTGCTTGTCGCCCTTGCCCAGCACCCGCACCAACCGGTGCCCGACGTCGACATCGTCGATGTCCAGGCCGCACAATTCACTCACCCGGATGCCGGTGGCGTATAGCAACTCAACGATCAGCCCGTCCCGCAAAGCCAACGGATCTCGTTGCTGCGAGCCGGCTTTCGCGGCAGCCATAGCGGCCAATGCTTGATCCTGGCGTAGCACCGCGGGCAGCGTGCGGTGCGCTTTGGGCGTTTGCAGCCGCACCGCCGGATCGGTATCCAGCAGACCGCGCCGCAGCGCCCATGCGGTGAAGGCCTTGACCGCCGACGTGCGGCGGGCCAGGGTCGTGCGCGCCGCGCCTGCGCCGGCTTCGGCGGCCAGCCAGGATCGCAGCACCGCCAAACTCAGCGCCTCCAGGCCTGCGCCCGGTGGTCGTCGGGCGAGAAAGGCGAACAATGACCGCAAGTCGCCCAGGTATGCCCGACGGGTATGGGCTGAGCGGCCACGCTGCAGCGCCAGATACTCGTCGAACTCGTCGAGGATGCCCTCGATCTCAGGCGGCACTCCCCTACCGTCGCAGACCCATCCGGGCACGACGGCCAGGCGAGGCGCGTGTGTCGCGATCAGAGATCCGGTTAGCGGACCGGCCGCAACGCGTCCGGTGTGAGATCGCTCAGCACCGGATAGCCATCGACGGCCATGATCAGGTCGGCTTCTGCCAGCAACGCACGAAGCACGTGCACGATGCCGTCGACCCCGCCAAGCGCCAGGGCGTAGGCGTAGGGCCGGCCGACGCCCACCGCGGTTGCGCCCAAGGCCAGAGCCTTGATGATGTCGGCGCCGCTGCGCACGCCGGAGTCGAACAGCACCGGCAACCCGTCGGCGGCCTCGACCACGTCCGGCAGGCAGTCCAGCGCGGGCAGCCCGCCGTTGGCCTGTCGTCCGCCGTGGTTGGAGCAGTAGATGCCGTCGACGCCGCCATCCTTGGCGCGCCGCGCGTCGTCGGGGTGACAGATGCCCTTGACGATCAGCGGCAGCTTGGTGAGCGACCGTAGCCACGGCAGGTCATCCCATGTCAGCGAATTGCCGAACTGTTGCACCCAGCGCAGAACGGCGCCCTGCGGGTCTTCTTCCGGCGGGCGCTGCAGCCCGGAGCGGAACACCGGGTCGCTGGTGTAGTTGCCCAGGCAGTGGCCCCGCAGCTGCGGGAAGTTCGCGGTGCTCAGATCGCGTGGCCGCCAACCGGGCACCCAGGTGTCCAGCGTCACGACGATGCCCCGGTAGCCCGCCGCCTCGGCACGGTGCACGAAGCTCGCGGCGAGCTCGCGGTCGGCGGGTGTGTATAGCTGGAAAAAGCCTGGAGTGTCACCGAACTCGGCGGCGACCTGCTCCAGCGGGTCGGCGGTCAGCGTCGACGCCACCATGGGTACACCGGTAAGGGCGGCTGCCCGGGCCGTCGCCAAGTCGCCATGGCCGTCTTGGGCGCAGATGCCGATGACGCCGATGGGCGCCATGAATATCGGCGACGACAACCGCAGCCCGAAGAGTTCGACGGACAGGTCGCGCTCGGTGGCGCCGACGAACATCCGCGGGATCAGACCCCAGCGGTCGAACGCGGTGCAGTTGGCGCGCTGGGTGCGTTCATCGCCGGCGCCGCCGGCGACATACGACCACACCGACGGTGACATTGCGGACTGTGCTTTGGACTCCAGTTCCGCGAAGGCCATGGGTAGTGACGGAACAACGCCCGCCAAACCACGAAGGTAGATCTCGTTCTGGTAATCGGAGAACGCCACGACAATGAGAATGCCAGCCGGTGATCAGTCAGCGACGCCGGCCGCCTCTGCCTCGGCGAGCTCCTTTTTCCATTGCCGGAAGGTCTCTTCGGTGCGGCCGCGCCGCCAGTACCCGGAGATCGACGCCCACTTCGCGTCCACTTCACGCTCTTTGCGGATGTAGGGGCGAAGGTTGTGCATGACAGCCTGGGCTTCGCCGTGGATGAACACGTGCACTTGACCCGGCAGCCACTGGGTGGTCTTGACCGCCTCGATCAGCGGCGCGTGATCACCAGCCCGCTCCTCGGGCACCAGATCAGACCGCCCGCCGCGGTAAATCCAGTTCACCTGTACCGATTCCGGGGCGGTCAGCGGGATTTCGTCTTCAGGCCCTGCGATCTCGATGAACGCCTTGCCAATGGCGTTGTCCGGCAAGGCCTCCAGTGCTGCGGCGATTGCCGGCAGGGCGGATTCGTCACCGGCCAGTAGGTGCCAGTCTGCCGTCGGGTCGGGGGAATACGCTCCGCCTGGACCCATCAGGTACATCGGTTGGCCCGGTTCGGCGGCTTCCGCCCAGGGTCCGGCCACCCCATGCTCGCCGTGCACCACGATGTCGATGGTGAGCTCGCGAGCAGCCGCGTCGGCGCGACGCACGGTCATGGTCCGGATCACCGGCTGCTTTTCGGCAGGCAGGCCGGAGAAGCTGTCGAGGGTCAACGGTCGCGGCAGCGCGGCCACGTCGACGTCGTCGGCGACGAACACCAGCTTGACGTATGAGTCGGTGAATTCGCTGGGCGCGAATGTGTCGAAGCCGTTTCCGCCCAGCACCACCCGGACCATGTGTGGTGCGAGGTGTTCGCGCCGCACCACTTCGAAGGTGTGCACTGGTCGACCCGCCACATCGCCTCCCCTCCAGAGTTGACCGTGTCGACTATACGAGCCGTGCCGCCCGCGGTGGCTGCTGTGTACCCGCTCGGACGATCCGCCAACAGCCGTCCCGATTTTCGGTCAGACCGGCGACCTCCAGCATCGCCAGCGGCCCCAGAACCTGGGCCGGCGCCAACCCGGATGCCACGGCGATCTCGTCGATGGTGGCGGCACCGCGGCCGGGCAACGCCTCGTAGACCTGCCGTTCGGTGGCGCTGAGCGTGTCGAACGCTGTCGCGGGCCGTGGTTCGTCGGGCGCCAGTTCCCCAATGCGACCGACCAGTTCGACGATGTCGCTGGCGCGGGTGACCAACTCCGCGCCCGAGCGGAGCAGCGCGTGACAACCCGCCGACGCCGACGAGGTGACCGGGCCGGGAACCGCGGCCACTACCCGGCCCAATGCACGCGCCCATGCAGCGGTATTGGCAGCGCCGCTGCGCAGACCCGCCTCGACCACGACAGCCGCGCCCGCGAACGCGGCGACCAACCGGTTGCGGGTCAAGAACCGGTGGCGCGCCGGCCGGACACCGGGCGGGTATTCGGTGACCAGCAGCCCGTGCGCGCCGATACGATGGAGCAGCCCGGAATGCCCTGCGGGATAAGGGATGTCGATACCACCGGCGAGCACTGCCACGGTGACACCGTCGGACGCGAGCGTGGCGCGGTGGGCCGTCCCGTCGATGCCGTAGGCGCCGCCGGAGATCACCGCGACGTCGCTCTCGGTCAGCCCTGCGGCGAGGTCGGCCGCCACGTGCTCGCCGTACGCCGTGGCAGCGCGCGTCCCGACCAACGCAGCGGCGCGCTCCGCGGTTTCGTCGAGCAGCGCGGGACCCTGCGCCCACAACACCAGCGGCGGGCGGGCCTGCGGTTTGGGTTTGCCCGTCGCGCCGTCGAACGCGGTGAAAGCAAGCGCGGGCCATTCGTCGTCGTCCGGCGTGATCAGGCGACCGCCGCGACGGAGCAGCAGCTCGAGATCCGCTGCGGCCTGGTTGATTTCGCGTCTGGCCTCGGTGTGCCGCGCCAGCGTGTCGTCGACCTGGCCACGCTGAACCCGTTCGGCGGCCTCGACCGGACCGACGCGTCGGACCAGTGCCGCCAGCTCGGCGCACGGTGGTTCGGCCACTCGCGACAAATATGCCCACGCCCGCAGCGTCGGGTCATCAACCGACCGCGTCATCGTGACGCTCCAGCCTGGCGAAAGCTCAGCGCCGTGGCGACTTCGTCGACACCGGGCGACGAGCGGCCCGCCAAATCGGCCAACGTCCAAGCGACCCGAAGTGTGCGGTCGACGCCGCGGATGCTGAGCAACCCGCGGTCCAGCGCAGCGCGCAGCGGCGCCATCGCCGCGCTGTCCGGCCGGAATTTCCGTCGCAGCAGGGCGCCGCTGACCTCGGCGTTGGTGCGGAATCCGTGCGGTCGCCACCGCTCGGCCGCCGCGTCGCGAGCCTGCGCCACCCGGTTGCGTACCTGCGCAGTCGACTCGCCCTGGGTGGCGGAGAACGCGCTGCCGCGTACCGGATGCATCTCGACACGCAGGTCTACCCGATCCAGCAGCGGTCCCGAAAGCCTGCCCAGATAGCGCCGTTTGGCCATGGGGGCGCACATACAGTCGCGCGGATCAGCAGGCGCGCACGGGCAGGGATTGGCCGCTAGCACCAGTTGAAACCGTGCCGGGTAGCGCGCCACGCCGTCACGGCGGGCCAGGCGAATCTCTCCGTCCTCCAACGGAGTTCGCAATGCCTCCAGCGCACTGACCCGAATCTCGGCGCACTCGTCGAGGAACAGCACTCCGCGGTGGGCGCGACTGACCGCGCCCGGCCGCGCCATCCCCGAACCGCCGCCGACCAGTGCGGCGACGCTGGAGCTGTGATGCGGCGCGACGAACGGCGGCCTGGTGATCAACGGCGTGGTCTCCGACAGCAGGCCCGCCACCGAATGGATCGCGGTGACCTCCAACGACTCGCTTTCCGACAGCGGTGGCAGCAACCCCGGAAGGCGTTGCGCCAGCATGGTTTTGCCCACACCCGGCGGCCCGGTCAACATGAGATGATGCGCGCCGGCGGCGGCCACCTCCACCGCGAAACGGGCCTGGGCCTGCCCCACCACATCGGCCAGATCCGCCGACGGCTCGGGCGCAGGCGAGACGGCGGTGATCCTGTCTTCCAGCGACGCCGCTCCGCCGAGCCAGGTCTGCAGTTGCCGGAGGGTGCGCACACCCCATACGTCGATACCGTCGACCAGGCTGGCTTCTGCGAGGTTGTCCACCGGGACCACCACGGCCGTCCACCCGTCGGCCTTGGCCGCCACCACCGCCGGCAACACCCCACGCACAGGGCGCACCCGCCCGTCCAGTGCCAGCTCACCCAATAGCACCGTGGTCGCCAGCCGCTGCCACGGCTTTTTGCGCTGTGCCGACAGCACCGCCGCGGCCAGCGCAAGGTCGTAGACCGACCCCATTTTCGGCAGCGTCGCCGGCGACAACGCCAGGGTGAGCCGGCTCATCGGCCACTGGTTCCCGCAGTTGGTGATCGCTGCCCGCACCCGATCCCGGGACTCCTGCAGCGCGGCGTCGGGCAGACCCACCAGGTGCACGCCCGGCAAGCCCGAGGTGATGTCGGCTTCGATTTCGACGATCTCACCGTCCAGTCCGCGCACGGCGACGGAGTACGCGCGCCCCAACGCCATCAGCCGATCCCCCGCAGATGAGTGATCTCCGGGGTGCGGCAGCGCCCGATCCGCACGCCGATGACATCGATGCGGATGGCATCCCAACTCCGGTCTTGACTGGCCAGCCATAAAGCAGCAAGCCGCCGCAGCCGGCGGGCCTTCTGCGGGGTCACCGCGTGCGCCAAGCCGCCGAAACCGTCGCCGGTGCGGGTCTTGACCTCGACGAATACCACTGTGCGCGCAGCCGAATCGGTCGCGACCACGTCCAGTTCGCCATACCGGCAGCGCCAGTTGCGGGTCAAAACCCGCAGCCCTAACCGGGTGAGATGGTCTACGGCCAGTTGCTCACCAAGCGCTCCCAGCTCGGCCCGGCTCAACGTCGTCATGCCGTCACATTGCCGCGGACGGCCGACGCGCCAAGCCGGCAGCAAGGCCGCCACCGCGCTGCAGCGTCTGGTTATCCCCAGCCGAGCCTTGGTCCACAGCAGTCCCGAAGCGGGTGGCAGCCGGGATTGGCGTTTGACGTCGGGGCCGCAGGTGACAATAGTGAGCAAATTAGGCCCATCGGGCGGGCAGACTATATAACTGACTCCTGCCCACCTGGTCGTCGCCGGTGACCACCGCCGCCGACAATTGCCGACCAGGGAATATTGAAACGAGGGATCGACTTGGCGGATGAACTAACCGCCGGCCCCGGTATGTCACCGCCGGGTCCCGCAACAGCAGATCCCGCGACAGTGTTCGCCGCACTTGCCGAGATCATCTACCAGGGCTCTGACCCGAATGAGGTGTACGCGGCCATCTGTGTTGCCGCCACCCTGACCGTGACGGGGTGCGACCACGCCAGCTTGTTGCTACGCCACAACGGAGACTATGTCACCGTCGGCGCCAGTGACCGGATCGCGTTACAAATCGACGACCTTGAGCGCAGCGTCTGCGACGGGCCGTGCCTGGACGCCATCGAGGAGGAAACCCCGCAAATCGAGCCGGACCTGACCACACCGTGTCAATGGCCCGAGCTCGCGGCCCGGCTGGTCGCCGAGACACCGGTGCGCGGCGCGATGGGGTTCCGGATCTTGATCGATCGTCGAAAAAGCGGTGCGCTCAACCTCTTCAGCGACACCCCGAACAGGTTCAACACCGAGTCCGCGGGGCAGGCCGTCGTGCTGGCCGCCTTCGCCAGCGTGGCGATCAACGCGATCCGCCAAGGCGAGGACGCCGCCACCCTGCGACGCGGGCTGCTCAGCAACCGCGAGATCGGCAAGGCCGTCGGCATGTTGATGCTGCTGCACAACTTCTCCGAGCAGGAGGCGTTCGAACTGCTCCGGCACTACTCCCAGGACCTGAACATCAAGCTGGCCGACGTGGCTCGTGCGGTCATCCACAATCGCGGTCAGCTGCCGTCCGGCACCGACGGCCTGCTTGCCCCCGGCGTGTAGCACGGGTCAGAGCGCTGCAGCCAGCGCTGCCAGCGTCTCCGCCGACGAGTACGTCGGCTGCCAACCGAGGTCGCGTTTGGCCTTGGTCGTGTCCATCACCACCGACACACGAGACACATGCAGCCATTCGAGCGCTGACGGGATGAACGGCAACCGCGAAATCGCCGCCGACGCCGCCGACGCGGCAGCAGCCGGCACCCGTACCGGTCGGCCACCCAGCGCCTTGGCCACGTCGGAGACGGTGATCGTCCCATCGCCGGCGAGGTTGTACGCGCCGGGCGGTGCGGGTGCGGTGGCGGCCAGCGCGATCGCGGCGGCGACGTCGTCGTGGTGGACGAGCTGCAGCGGAAAGCCGGGATCCGGCACCACCGGCTTCAGCACTGGGACCAGCCCGGCCACTGCCCGGATCGGGGCCGGCAGTTGGTTCCATGGCATCGCGTCGGCCAGGGCGCGGGCTTTCGGCCCGGCGACGATGCAGGGGCGCAGGATGAACGCCTCGAGCGACGAGCCTTCGGTGATTTCGGCGAGCGCGGCCTCGCATGCGGCCTTCTGCTCGGAGTAGTAGTGCTCGGGTGATCCGCGTGGCGGCACATCCTCGGTCAGCGGCACAGGGTTGTCGGCGTGGTAGCCGTACGCCGCCACCGAGGAGGTGTACACCAGGCGCCGCGGCCGCCGGGCGGCGACGGTCGCCTCGAAGACATTGCGGGTGCCCTGCAGATTGATCCGGGCGCTCTCTTCGCGCGAGCCCATGATGATGAACGCCAAGTGGATGACCACATCGGCGTCGGCGACCAGCGCGTCGACCGCGTCGCGATCCAAGATGTCGCCCTGTTGGTAGGTGGTCTTCTCCCATCCCAGCGTCACCGGGTCGAACGGGCGACGCGCCATCCCGACAATTTTCTCCACCGCGGGTTCGCGCTCCAACGCCGTCACTGCCGAGATACCGATTTCTCCGGTGGGGCCGGTGACGGCGACGGTCAATCCCATTGGCACATTCTTCCCGCCGAAGCTGAGAGCGCAAACGCGGGAATCCGCGTAGCGGGTGTGAGAAGCGCCTGGCAAGGTTACAAGGTGAGGAAGAACACTCGAGGCGGGAGAGAATCATGGAGCTGATATCACCGGCCGACGTCATGTTTCTGGTGGGCGAATCGCGCGAACATCCGATGCATGTCGGCTGCTTGCAGCTCTTTCAGCCGCCCGAAGACAAGGGACCGGACTTCGTGCGCGAGTCCTACGATGCGATGCTCGGCTGCACGGACGTCCAGCCCACCTTCCGCAAGCATCCAGCGTTCTTCGGCCCCGTCACCAATGTGGCATGGACCTTTGACGACGAGGTGGAACTCGACTACCACTTCAGGCGCTCCGCAATACCGAGCCCCGGTCGCGTCCGTGAGCTCCTCGAAGTGGTCTCCCGGCTGCACGGGGCTTTGCTGGATCGCCACCGGCCGCTGTGGGAAGCGCATTTGGTGGAAGGACTCAGCGACGGACGCTATGCCGTCTACATCAAGTTTCACCACTCGCTGCTCGACGGCGTGTCAGCCGCAAAGTTGATGCAGCGGGCGTTCACCACCGATCCCAACGACGACGAGATCCGGGTGCCCTGGGCGCTCAAGCCGCGCCGTCGGCGCAGCAGTGGCGGCGGACCGTCTCCCCTGCAGAGGCTGACCGGGGCGCTGGGATCAACCGCTGCCCTGGCGCCGTCGACGCTGTCACTGGCCCGCGCGGCGTTACTTGAACAGCAACTGGCGTTGCCGTTCCAGGCTCCCAAGTCGATGTTCAACGTCCGTATCGGCGGGGCGCGGCGAGTGGCGGCGCAATCGTGGTCGCTGGATCGCATCCGCCACGTCAAGAGCGCCAGCGGCGTGACCCTCAACGACGTGGTTTTGGCGATGTCCGCCGGCGCGCTGCGCGCCTACCTGATCGAGCAGAATGCGCTTCCCGACACTCCGCTGGTCGCGATGGTTCCGGTCA